>JAEUJG010000642.1 GCA_016794765.1 Spirochaetaceae bacterium
GCGGTGCTCCTCATGATCGAGAGGTCGCTCAAGGAGATGCCGCTCCGCGGCCTCGTCCTCTTGGGCGGCGGCCAGCTGAGCTTCGGCCTCGTGGCGGCCCTCCTTGTCATGCTGAACGGGCGCTTCTTCAAGGGCCTCGGCGCCTTGCTCCACGCGCTCCGGCGGCCCTAGCCTCCGCGCCCGGCCGGTCCCGGCCACAGTCCCGGGCCCGGCCCCGGGCGGGCCGCCCTAGACGATCCTGAATCCCGTCTCCGCGGCGCCGGCGCCGCGGGCAAGGAGCTCCGCGAAACGGGCGGCGCAGGCCTCGAGGTCGGCGGGCGGTTCTGCCGCCGGCGCGTAGACGACGCCGACGACGTTCCGGGCAGACTCGAAGACCTTGGTCGCCATCGCGTCCTTGACCGGATTGCCGCAAGCCTCCCAAGCCCCGCCCGCCTCGCGGCGCACGAGGAGGAGATCCTCGAGCTCGATCGTCTGTCCCGAGGGATTGAAGACGTAGGCCTCTCCCGGCGCCCCGCGCGACAGGCGGAGCCGCGGTCCGGTCGCGGCGAGGTCGAAGATCGAGGCCGGGTAGCCATATTCGAGGCTGGCCGCGTTGTTCGCGTCCACGGGCGCGTTCACGAGGGGAAAATCGCCCGCGAGGGCGGCGGACAAGAGATATTCGCTCGAGGGCTTGGCGCGGCCGGCCGGCTTGTAGGAACCGTGCCTGAGCATGTCGCGTACGGCGGCCTTGCGGCCCGCGGGAAGGAAGGCATCTCCGGCCGCGGCGACGCGGGCGAGGAGTTCGGCGAGCCAGGCTTGCGGCGCGGAACTCGGGGCGCAGGAGGGAAGGCCGAGGCCCCAAATCAGGGCGGCGCGTACCCGGCGAGGCTCGAGGACGGGATCGATTTCCAGGATGAGGTCGTTCATGGTTCCGGTATTGTAGGCCAGGAGGCGGGGCGGGTCGAGGGTGGCTGACGTGCGGGGTCGAGCGTGGCCGCCTAGTTTGGCCGGAGGCATCGCAGGTCCACATCCCCGGCACGGTGGCCGGTTTTTGTTGACGTCGTTGTCCGCCAAGGTGGATATTGGTGAAAAGCCATGGAGGATTACATGAAGAAAATCTTGTTTTTTCTCGGCTACTTCTCGACGCCCGTCGTGCCCATCGTACTCTATCAAGCGAGCCTTGGCTGGCCGGGCGGCGCCTATTCGGCCTCCGTCGCCCTCGGCGTCGCGGCCTTCGTGTTCCTCGCGAACCAGTTCGTCCTGGCCTCGAGGCCGCGTTTCGCCGTGGAGACCTTGGGCCTCAAGGCTCTTCTCAAATTCCACGGGACGATGCCGGTCGTCGCCCTCGCCTTGGCCGCCGCGCACCGCGTCCTCAAGATCGGAGTTTCGCCGGCCCTTGGCGACGGCCTCCTCGGCCGGGGCCTCGGCTTCTCCGAGGATACCCTTCAAGCGAGCTTTGGCGGCGCGGGCTTCTGGGTCTTCGCGGGCCTCGTGGTCTTCACGGCGCTGCTCATGGCGAACACCTTTTGGATGAAGCTCGGGGCGCTCAAGAAAGCCAAGGACTGGGTCTACGCGAAGACGGGGCTCGATTACAGGCGCGCGCGCCTTTTGCACAACGCGGCCATCGTCGGCGGCCTCGTCATCCTCGTCCACGCCCTCCTCGCCTCGAGTTCGGCCTTCGGCGCGAATCCCTTCGGCGCCGCCTGGCTCGCCGTCTGGCTGCTCGGCTCCCTGGCCCTCTACGCGCGCTACAAGCTCAAGGGCGCCGCGGCCAAGCCCGGGGCCCGCGCCGCGACGGAGTAGTCCTGGCTTAGGTCCAGATCGGTTCGGGCGGCTCGCCCGGCTTCTCGTCGTCGTCCGTCTCCGTCTTGACGACGAGGAGCTTGTCGATGCGGTTGCCGTCCATGTCCACGACCTCGATCAGGCAGCCGTCCCAGCCGCACTTTTCCCCGGCCCGCGGGATCGAGCCCATGCGGTCGAGCACGAGGCCGGCGACGGTCTCGTACTCGCCGTCGAGGAAGCTTTCGCTGAGTTCGAGCTCCTCCACGAAGCGCCCGATCGGCAGGGCGCCGTCCACGAGCCAGCTGCCGTCCTCGCGCCGCACCACGCCGGGCTCTTCGCCGTCGCCCGTCTGGGGCAGGTCGCCGACGACCGACTCCATGATGTCGGCGAGGGCGACGAGGCCCGAGACCCCGCCGTATTCGTCGAGGATGAGGGCGGTCTTCACCTCCCCTTCCTTGATCGCGGAGAAGGCCTTGAGGGCCGAGATCGACTCGGGGATCATCACCGGCTTGCGCAGGCAGGAGCGGGGATCGACGGCCTCGTCGAGGAGGGCCGCGGCGAGATATTCCTTCACGGGAATCATGCCCACGACGCGGTCGAGGTCGCCCTCGACGGCGGGCAGGTAGCCGTAGCGCGCGTTTTCAAGGACGCCGCGGCGCACCGCCTCGGTCCCGTCCTCCAGGTCGACGAAGACGACCTCGGGCCGGGGAGTCATCAGGGAGGTGACGCGGAGGTCCCCGAGGGAAAGGACGCCTTCCACCATCTCGCGCTCCCGGTCGTCGAAGACGCCGGCCTCGGCGCCCTGGGCGATGAGCACCTTCACCTCTTCCTCGGTGACGGGCGGCTCCTGGTGCTTGCCGACGCCGAGAAGCCGCACGACGAGGTCGGTCACGGCGGACAGCAGCCTGGCCACGGGCGAGAACAGCACGGAGAAGAAACGGACCGGCCTGATGACGGCGGCGGCGACCGCCTCGGGCTTGGCGAGGGCCAGGTTTTTGGGCACGAGCTCGCCGAAGACCACCGCGACGAAGGTCGTGACGACGACGACGATGCCGATGGAGAGGGGCGCCGCGGCGCTGGCGAGGAAGGGGATACCGTCGAAGAAGAGCTCGAGCTGGTAGGCTATCGTCGCGCCGCCGATCGCGCCGGTCAGCGTGCCGACGAGGGTGATCGCGACCTGGATCGTCGAGAGGAAGCGGGAGGGATTCTCCGCCGTCTCGAGGGCGAGGCGGTACTTCTTGCGCCCGCGCTCGGCTTCGTGCCGGAGCCTGGCTTTGCGGGAGGAGACGACGGCCATTTCCGAGAGTGAAAAGAAGCCGTTGACGAGGATGAGGCCGAAGAGGAGGAGGAGTTCACCGCCCACGGCGGTCTCCGCTGGTCGCTGTCGGGCTGGAAGGCGCGGAACGCCGCGCCGGCGCTGGGGCCTGGCGCGGCCGTCGATGGTCGCTGGGCGGTGGCTGGGAGTCGGAGTCGGAAGAGGTCGAGGCAACGTCGTACATGATTATCAATAAATAACACGAGTCCACCCTTTCCGTCAAACCCGGCCCTGCCCGCGCGCTCCGCGGCGGCCTTGGCCCCGCGGTTTTTCGCGCCGCGCCCGCCGCGGTCGCCTCGCGGCGCGGCGGCCTCCCTCACTCCACCGGCTGGCGGAGGATCGTCTTGAGCTTGGCGGGCTCGGCCTTGCGCGGATCGCCGAGATAGATCTCCCGGTGTTTGCCGGCCAGCTTCCTGCCCGAGGCCGCGATGAAGGCGTGAAGGCGCGCGATGTCGGGCGCCTCCGTCGCGTAGGGGCCCAGGTGGAGAAGTTGAGCGGCCTCGTGGGCGGGAGCCACTTCGAAGCGGAGCTCGGCCAGGGCGGACGGGGCGTCCTTCTTGGCGCGGGCCATGGCGATCGCGGCCAGGGCCTCGGCCTCCGTCGCCTCCGGCGGCTGGACCACGAGGATGGTCCAAAGCCATTCTCCCTTGCGGTCCAGGGAGAAGCGGCTCATGTCGGCGCAGGCCCAGTCGCCCTCGGGGGGCATCACCGTGCAATCAAGGCCGCGCTCCCGCTTCAGCGAGTATTTGAGCGCGTAGGAGGCCGCGTAGAGGGCCTCCACGCAGTCCCGGAAGCGGCTCGACTCGTTGGGATCGCCCGAGCCGTCGACGGCGAAACAGGCGAGCTCCGGAACCCGCACGAAGGCGGGCTCGGCCTTGGCGTTGTAGAGGGCCTTGTAGGCGCCCTTCTTGAGATCGATCTTGTCGGACATCGTTACCTCCTGTCGATGCCCCAAGCCTAGCCCCATGGGGCCTGCCGGATCATTCTCCTTCCTGCCGAGCGCGTGACGATTCTTGCCGACCCGCGCGCGCCGCGAATTATGTCGCGGACCCGGAGTCCGGAGCCAGAGCGGCCTCCAGCCTGTCGAGCGAAACGGCGAGACAACTCATCGTCCGCCGTTCGACGAAGCCCTCGCTCGTGTAGAGCCGGAGGGCGCGATCGTTGAGGGCGTTCACCGAGAGGTAGGCCTTGACGAAGCCGGCCGCCCGCGCCCGCGACAGCGCCTCCCGCACCAAGGCACGACCGAGGCCCCGGCCGCGCCGCGCGGCGTCGACGGAGATGGCGCCGAGGAAGACCGCTCCCGGCTCCTCGTCCCGCTCGAGGAGGAGGGTGCCGCAGGCCTCGCCGCCGGGCGAGACGAGGAGGATAAGGCCGCCGTCCAGGACCTCGGAGCCCGCCAGGACTTCTTCCCAATCCGCGATGGCGCTGGGCAGGGAACCGAGAACCTCCGCGAAATTCCGGTTCCGCACGGCCGTGAAGGCCTCGAGGGCGGCCGTGTCGCCGCGCCGCACCGAAGCGAAGGAGTAGCCCGGCGGAAGCTCGGGCGGCGGCGCGTCGATCGAGTCGGCGCCGAGAAGGTAGGCGTTGCGCTCGAGGACGAAGCCCACCTCCTCCAAATGGTCGCGCGGGCTCCCGAGCCCGGCGGGCAAGAAGAGGTAGAGCTCGGTGACGCGCCGCTTCGCGGCCTCGAGGGCCCGGGTCAGGAGGAGGCGGTAGCCCGCCCGACCGCCGTCTACGGAGTGGAGGAGGGCAAAGCGCCCCCTTCCGCCCGCGAGGAAGCGCCGCGTGAGGAGGAGGGAAACCGCTCCGAGGGGCTTGCCGCCGCCTTCCGTGTCGACGAGGAGATAGCTCGGCCGATCCCCGTCGGCGACGAAATCCGCCCCGGGCAGGAAGGACTCGTCGTGCAGACGGCCGAAGGCTTCGCTGTAGGCGAGAAAGGCGGGCAGCTCTCCGGGCCCGACCGGTAGGGTCGCGAGGGGCATGGTCGCTCCTTAGTCGATGGCTTCCACCGGCACCGCGATCTCGAGGTCGAAGACCTGGTCCGGGCCGAGGGATCGGCGGTAGATTTCGATGGCCGGGGCGTCCACGGGAACGAAGCCGCACTCCGGAAGGTCGCGGCGGTAGAGTTCGGTGTAGGCCGCGGCAAGGCCGGCTTCGGGGCCGCGGAAGTCGCGGACAAGATAGCTTCTCGCGGGAAACTCGAGGAGGGTAGCCGGCCCGGCGGGCTCGACTTCAGCCGGCACTTCAAGGCAGGCTGAATAGCGGCAGCGTTCTGCCGGCGTGATGGCCGGATCGTCCCAGGAGACGCCCGCCGCGCGGATTCCCGGCCCGAGGAGGCCGCGCGGGCCTGCCCAGCGGTAGAGGCGCGTCCAGGCCTCGTCGATGCCCGCGCCGTAGCCGCCGTGGTGGAGCACCGCGGCGAAGCGGAAGGCGGGCAGGCGCCGGATGACGGAGTTCCCGTCTCCCGTCGCCTGCCCGGAAAACCGCGCGAGAATCCGCGCCGAGGCGCCGTCGGTCGCGGACGCGGGCACGGTGTCCGCGTCGCCGCCGCCGGCCGCGGGTCGCCCGGGAGCCCCCGGCCAGCCGGCGCGGAGTCCCCGCTCCGCGGCCCTGCGCTCTTCCCGCCAGCGGGAGGGCGGGGCGCCGAAGCGCGCGGCGAAGTCGCGCGAGAAGACCGAGGAACTCGAGAAGCCGGAGGCCATGGCGACCTCGGTCACGCTCATGCCCGGCCGCTTTTCGAGGAAGTTGGCCGCCCGCTCGAGCCGGAGGCGCCGCACGTGGTCGGCGAAGCTTTCGCCGACCAAGGCCGTGAAGAGGCGGTGGAAATGGTACTTGGAAAAGCAGGCGGCGGCGGCCGCTTCCTCGAGCCGCACTTCGGCGGCGAGATTGAGGCGCACGTAGTCGAGGGCGCGGGCGAGACGCGCGCGGTACTCCTCGCGGCAGGCATCGGCGTTCGGGATCACGCGGGAGAGTATAATCCGCGCCGCCAGGTCGCGCCACGGGCCGGCAGGCGCTATGCTATAGCCGAAGAGGAGGCGACATGACGCGATTCGACGAGTATCTCGAGATCTCCTTTGCCCACGACGTGGCCGTCCAGCGGGCCCTGGTCGAGACGGAGGAGGAGGAACTCGCGCGGGCCTTCGTCGGTCTCGACGAGGCGAGCCGCGCGATCTTCCTCAGGAACATGAGCGAGGCGGGGCGCGCCTCCCTCATGGCGGCGCTGGCCGGGCCGACGGGCGCCGCCGGAGCGGAGGAGGCGGAAGCAGCCCGGGGCGCGCTCGCCAAGCGCCTGGCGGCCGCGGCCAAGCTTCCGCTTCCGCGGATCTAGCCTGCCGTCGGATCAAGCCCGACCGCGGGGGGCGAGCCGCTTGGCCGCGATGGCGAGGAGGATGAGGCCGGCTGCGACGGCTGCCGCGATCCAGACCGGGGCGCTTTCGGCGGAGTCGATTCCCGTCCGCTTGATGACGATGCCCGCGTAGGCCCAGACCACGACGAGGGGCGTAGCGACCGCGCGGCGTCCCAGGGCGTAGAACAGGGCCAGGGCGAGTCCCGCGGCGATGACGAGGATCGTCCAGATCGCCGGATAGAGGCCGAAGCCCTTCCAGTCGAGCTTGACGAGGACGGCGGTCACGTTGGCGATCGTCGCCACGAGAATCCAGCCGAGATAAACCCTGATCGGCACGGAAAGGAAAAATCGGCGGAGCCGGGGCCTGCCCCCGCCGCCGGAGGCCGCGAGGGTGCCGCCGGCGGCCAGCCGCGGGGCGATCCTTTCCTCCAGCGCGATGAGGGTGCCTAGGATGACGAGCATGAGGCCGAGGGAGAGGGGCACCTGACGCCAATGCCAGGCGAAGATCCAGGCGACGTTGGCCGCCGCGTTCACGATGAAGAAGAGGCCGTCCCTTCGCTTCCAGGCCGCTCCGTTCCGCCTTCCGAAGGTCTCCGCGATGACGGCGACGGCGTAGCCGGCGAGGAGGAGGTAGATCAGGCCCCAGATCGAGAAGGTCGGGCCCGCGGGCACGAAGAGGTTCGGAATTTCGTCCGAAAGGGTCCCCGTGCCGACACCGTTCAGGGGCAGGGCGTTGGCGAGTGCGTTCGCCGTCACGACGGCGAGGAAACCGATGACGGATACGACGGCGGCGGCCTTGGGCCGACCGGCGAAGCGCTCGGAGTCGCGGTTGGAATCGGTCAATGGAACCTCTTTCCGGGCAAGGGTGCCGATCGGCGGAGCGGGTTTTCATGCTGCCCACGTGAAAAGGTAACGCATATTCCCCGCGGCGGGAAGGAAGGATGCCGCATGCCTTGCCTCCCGGCCGGGGCGGGAACTATCTTTCCCTGATGGAACGTTGCCCCTGGTGCGGTTCGGATCCGCTCTACGTCGCCTACCACGACGAGGAGTGGGGCCTTCCCTGCCGCGACGAGACCCGTCATTTCGAGTTTCTCCTCCTCGAGACCCAGCAGGCCGGCCTCTCCTGGCTGACCATCCTGCGGAAGCGGGAAGCCTACCGCCGCGCCTTCGCCGGCTTCGATCCGGAGGCGGTGGCCCGCTTCGGCGAAAGCGACATCGACCGCCTCCTCCTCGACTCCGGCATCGTGCGGAACCGCCGCAAGCTCGAGGGCGCCGTCAGGAACGCGCGGGCCTTCCTGGCCGTCCGGGCGGAGTTCGGCTCCTTCGACGCCTACCTCTGGTCCTTCGTCGACGGTCGTCCCGTCGTCAACCGCTGGAGCGAGATGCGCGAAATCCCGGTCACGACGCCGCTGTCCGACAGGCTTGCCGCCGACCTGAAGCGACGCGGTTTCGCCTACGTCGGTTCCACGACGATCTACGCCCATCTGCAGGCCGTCGGCCTCGTCAACGACCACCTGGTTTCCTGCCCCCGCTGGGCGGAGCTGGGCGGGCGTCCCTGAAGGAGTTGCCATGAAGTTTTCGATCGACACCATCCGGGCCCGGCGCTCGGTCCGCACCTACGACGGCGAGCCTCTTTCGAAGGAGGAGCGGGAAGCCCTGCTCGCCTCCTTCGCCGAAACCCTGCCGACGCCCTTCGGCACCAAACCCCGCTTCGCCCTCGTCGGCGCCGATCCGGACGGCAGGCCCCTGCGGATGGGCACCTACGGCCTCATTTCCGGCGCCGGCGCCTATGTCGTCGGGGCGGCCTCGCTCCGGGACGGCGGCATGGAGGACTTCGGCTACGCGATGGAGGGCATCGTGCTCCGCGCCACCGAACTCGGCCTCGGGAGCTGCTGGCTCGGCGGGATCTTCGACCGGGGCCGCTCCGCCCGCGTCCTCGGCCTCGGTGAGGGCGAGGTGGTCGCGGCCGCCCTCTCCCTCGGCCGCCCGGCGGCCAAGCCGAGCCTGCAGGAACGGCTGGTCTACGGCGCCTCGGGCGCCCGCGGCAGGAAGCCGCACGCCGAGCTCTTTTTCGCGGCGACCAAGGACGGGGCCCGGGCCCTGACGCCCTGGAGCGCCATCCCCGCCGATTCCCCCTGGCTCGCCCGGCCCCGCGCCGAGCTCCTCGAGGCGATCCGGATCGGCCCCTCCGCCTCCAACAAGCAACCCTGGCGCCTCCTCCTCGAGGACGCGCGCGGCTCCTCCGGGCCCGCCCTCCATCTCTATCTCCACGAGGACCGGGCCTACAACAACGCCCTGGGCGACGTGAAGATCCAAAGGATGGACATGGGCATCGCGATGCGCCACGCCGAGGTCGCGGCGGCGGCCCTGGGCTTGCCCGGGGCGTGGACCAGGCTCGATCCGCCGCCCTTCGAGGCCCCGGCTCCGCGGAGCTACGTCGCCAGCTTCCTGGCCTAGGCGCCCGTCGCGCCATCCTTCGAATTTGCTTTTTGCCGACCGATGCATTATGTTAAGCAAGGCTAACAATTAAATCGACGAAGGAGCCGATATGATTTCCAAGAAAATGTCCGACCGCATCAACCTTCAGATCAACCGGGAGATGTACTCCGCCTACCTGTATCTCGCTATGGCCGCCCGCATGGGCGAGGCCGGTTACAAGGGCGTGGCCAACTGGCTCACCATCCAGTACCACGAGGAAATGTTCCACGCGATGAAGATGTACGGCTACCTCCAGGACCAAGGCGCGAGCGTCGCGCTGGACGCTATCGCCCGGCCCGATTTCAAGGAGACCGGCGTCAAGGAGATCTTCCAGCACACCCTCGAGCACGAGAAGGGCGTGACCGCGAGCATCCGCGAGATCGCCGCCCTTGCCCGGGAGGAAAAGGATTACGCCACCGAGAATTTCATCGCTTGGTATGTCGACGAGCAGGTCGAGGAGGAAAAGAACGCGACGGAGATCCTCCAGACCATCGACCTTCTCGGCAACAACGCGCAGGGGATCTTCATGCTCAACATCGAGCTCGGCAAGCGCAAGCTCGGCGTCCCCTCGGATTTCACCGGCCTCGCCGGGCATTAACCACGACGAAGCGCGGAAGGCGGTCTCGCGCCTCCCGAGGCAGCCTTCCGCCGTTCTCTCCGCGCCGCCCGGGCCCGCAGTCCCGGGCGGCTTTTTATTCGCGCGACCCGACATCGGTCGCTTCCCGCGCGGCCGTCGCGGCGGATGGTTTCTTCCCGTCCGGGAGGCTAGGCCGGGGCGGCGACGCTGATCCGCACGACGAGGCGACCTTCGCTTTCCTCGCGCGAGAGGGCGGCGCCGATGGTCGCCGCGAGAGCCTCCGCGATTCCCGAATCGAGGGTCCCGGCCCTTGGGCCGAGGTTTTCGCCGACCGCCTCGAGGAGGAGGGCGCCCGAGGCTTCCGGCCCCAGGCGGAGGAGAAGTCTGCCGCCGCGGTCGCGGATCTCGGCGATCGTGTCGGAGATGGCCAGGCCGAGACCGAGTGCCAGGTCCGGGTCGGCCTCCGTTTCGGCGAGTTCGAGGCGTGGAGGCTCCCAGGGATGCCCGAAGCCCCCCATTGAGCCATAGGCCTCGGCGGCGAGGGCCGCGAGGTAGGCGGAAAGCTCGATGCGGTTGATGGTCTCGGTTTCGTAAAGTCGGTCATGGGCGATGGCCATGGCGACGATCCGGGCCTCGGCTTCCTTGAGCGCCGCGCGGTGTTCCGGGGGACGGACGCCCTCGCCCTGGAGGTTGAGCAGGCTCGCGACGATCTGGAGATTGTTCTTGACGCGATGGTGCACTTCCTTGAGGAGGGCCTCTTTCTCTTCAAGGCCGCGGCGCAGTTCGGCCGCCAGCGCGTCGCGGATGCGCAGTTCCCGGCGGACGAGCGCGGCGAGGAGCAGGCTCGTGACGAGGACGAAAAGCCAGCCCTTTCCCGTGGATACCGCGAGGAGCAGTCGCGGGTCGCGCACGAACAACAGGAGGAGGCGGTCCGAGAAGAGGATCCAACCGGAGGCGAAAAGGGCGTACCAAAACACGATGCGGAACGTCGCCCCGAGTTTCTTGTCGCGCGTCATGGAACCTCCGCGGCCGCACGGCGTCCGTCGGCTCTTCAACTATCGTATCTCGGGGCAAGCTCGGCAAGCGTCCGGCCGCGCCGCGGCGGCGCCTCGGCGCCCCGGCGCCCCGGGGTTTTCGTCGACGCACCCGCGCCGCTATGCTCCAAGGAAGGAGCGAAGCATGCGCAGCCTTTCCGATCGCGTCATCATCGTCACCGGGGCCAGTTCCGGCCTGGGCCGGGCCATCGCGCTGGCTGCCTGGTCCCGCGGCGCCCGCCTGGCCCTTTGCGGCCGCAGCGCCGAAAAACTCGCCGCCGTCGTCGCCGAACTCCGATCGGCGACCGCCCTCCCGGCGGCGGCCGATGCTTCCGAAGTCCGGCTCTTCGCGGAGGCCTTCGACGCGACCGACGAGGCGGCCGTCTCCGGTTTTGTCGCGCGCGCGGCCGCGGCCCTCGGCCCCGCCGAGGTCCTCGTGAACTGCGCCGGCGCCAACACGGCGCGCGGACCCGTTCTCGCCCTGGCCGGCGCCGACCTTCGCGCCATGCTCGAGCTCAACCTCCTCGCGCCGCTCGCCTTCATCCGGGCCGCCTGCCCCGCGATGCGAGAAGCCGGCCGCGGCCTCGTCGTCAACGTGCTTTCCTCGGTTTGCCTCTTCTCGAACGAGGGCATCGGCGGCTACACGGCCTCGAAATGCGCCTTCGACGGGCTGGCCAAGGTCCTGCGCAAGGAACTCCGGGCCGACGGCGTCCGCGTGGCCAACGTCTATCCCGGCGGCATCGACACGCCCTTCCGGGAGGCGGCGCGGCCCGAGTACCTCGCGGCGAAAAGCGTGGCCGAGGCCATCCTCGCTCTCGCGGAGGCCGACGAGAGCGTCGCGCCCGACGAGCTCGTCCTTCGGCCCCTCGTAGAGAAAAATTTCGCCTAGGCGACCGCCGGGGCCCTGCCTGGCCGGACCCATACTGACCAGGCGCGGCCTCCCGGCTTGCCGCGGGGCCCGGCCTCCCTTTAGGATTGGACGATGGCCGACTTCAAGTTACTTCTCGTCGAAGACGACGAGGCGCTCTCCTCCCTCATCGCCGAAGGGCTCGGACGCTGGGGCTACGAGGTGGTCCGCGCCGTCGACTTCGACGACATCCTGGGCGAGGTCGCCCGGCACAAGCCCCAGCTCGTCATCCTTGACGTCAACCTTCCCCGCTTCGACGGCTTCCATTGGTGCCGGCGCATCCGGGAATTCTCCACCGTGCCCGTCCTCTTCCTCTCCGCGCGGGCGGAGAGCATGGACGTGGTGATGGGCGTGACGATCGGCGGGGACGACTACGTTACGAAGCCCTTCTCCATGGAGATCCTCGTCGCCAAGATCCGCGCCCTCCTCCGGCGCGCCTACTCCTACGCCGAGGCCGAGCCCGAGCTCCTCGAGCGGGGCGGCGCGGTCCTGGACCTGAAGGCCGCGCGCCTCGACAAG
>JAEUJG010000014.1 GCA_016794765.1 Spirochaetaceae bacterium
ACATCGTCGGCCACAAGGAACCCGACGGCGATTGCGTCGGCTCGCAGCTCGCCCTCGGATCCTTCCTCCGGCGCATGGGCAAGGACACCGCCATCCTCTCCGCGGGTCCCTTTACCCGCACGGAAATCCTCTCCTACGAGCATCGTTTCACCGATACGGCCCCCGAGGAGCGCGCCTCCGAGCGCGCCGCCGCCATCGTCCTCGACTGCTCGAGCCTCCAGCGCGTCGGCTCCGTCGTCGCGACCCTGCCCAAGGTCCCCCTCGCCTTCATCGACCACCACGCCTCGGGCGAGGCGGTCGGCGAGGTCATCTACATCGACGAAAAGGCCCCGGCCGTCACCCTCATGGTCCTGGCCCTCATCGAGGCGATGGGCCAGAAACCGACCAAGGAGGAGGCCGAGCTCCTTCTTTTCGGCCTTTGCACGGATACCGGCTTTTTCCGTCACCTGGACGAGCACAGCTCGGAGACCTTCGCGGCGGCCTCCCGACTCGTCGCCGCCGGCGCCTCGCCCAAGCGCGGCTTTTCCATGATGTACGGCGGCAAGTCGCTCTTTTCCCGCAAGCTCATGGGTGAGATCCTCACCCGCACCGAGCCCTACTTCGAGGACCGCCTCCTCGTCTCCTATGTCACCCTGGACGACCAGCAACGCTACGGCCTGGCGAGCCGCGATTCCGACATGCTCTACCAGCTCCTCTTGAGCGTCGCCGGCTGCGAGGCGGCGATCATCATCCGGCAGGAGAGCGAAACGGATTGCACCGTCGGCCTTCGCGCCCGCGAGCGGGTGGACGTCGGCTCCGTCGCCGCCCGGTTCGGCGGC
Organism: Spirochaetaceae bacterium; assembly: GCA_016794765.1. Classification (GTDB taxonomy): domain Bacteria; phylum Spirochaetota; class Spirochaetia; order Treponematales; family Rectinemataceae; genus JAEUJG01. The sequence continues at coordinate 819 of JAEUJG010000014.1, forward strand.
GGCGGCCACCGCCTTGCCGCCGGTCTCTCGATCAGGGGGAGGATCGAAGAGGTCCGCGAGCGCCTCCTTGAGGCCTTCGCTCCCGCCTTCGACGATCTCGATTAGCCCCTCGCCGGGCTCGAACCCTCGGCCCGGCCTTCCGAATGTAAGCGAATGTAAGGATTTGCCGAAAACCCGCGGGACAGCCTCCATCGGAAGCTCTCCCGCGGGCTTTTTATGATCGGGGCAGCCCGTCCGCCGCCTTGAAAACGGCCTCCAGCGCGTGGCCCGCGGCCGCACGGCCAGGCGGCTTGCCCAAAACGCTTGAGCTGGCATGTATCCTGCAATCATCCACCTTCGCCCAAGGAGGCGGACGCATGGATGAAAAACTGCAGGATCTCGTGCTCGCCTTTCGCGCGAGCGGCAAGGGGAGGGAGGCCGTCCTGGAGCGCATCGCCGCGTTGCTCTATGGCGAGCCCCACCGCTTCGGCTTCGATGACCGCGACGAGGCGGCCGAGGCTCTCGAGCGCTATCGCGAGCGCATCGCCGGCCTGGCCGAGCGCTTTGTCGATCGCGGGACCCCCTTCGAGGGCTATCTGGCCTCGAGCCTGCGCTTCCTGGCCAAGAGCCTGCGGCGGGAACGGCGAAAGTGCCGGGAGCGCGAGCTTGTCTGCGAGCGCGCCGAGAGCTGGGCTTGCGAGGAGCGGGAGGCGTTGCGGCCTCTCGGCGCCGCCGGCTTCGAGGGCTGCGACGACGACCCGGCCAAGCTTCTCCCCCAAGGGCTCACCGTGGCCCGCCTCAACGCCCTGCGCTCCCGCCTTGTCTATCTCTACGTCAAGTGCGCCTGGGAGGCCGAGGACGGCGAGACGCGGCGGGTTGCGGCGGCGACCGGCGTCCCCCTCGAGTGGCTGGCGGCGGCCACGGCCCAGGCGCGGCGCTCCCTTGAGGCGGAGCGCCTCCGCTACGAGCGTCTGTCGCTTCGCCGGGATCGGTCCTGGTCCCGGCTTCGCCTGCTCGAGGGCCGCCAGGCCGAGGCCTGCGACCTTGCCGAACGCCGCCGCGTCGGGGAGGCCATCGCCAAGGAAAAACTGCGCCTCGAGAGCACCCGCCGCGCCATCAAGGACTTCCACCCCCTCGTGCCCAATTCGGTCGTCGCCCGGATCCTGGGGATTCCGAAAGGGACGGTGGATTCGGGGCTCTACTATCTCAAGAAAAGCCTTCCGGGGCTCGAGGCGGCGCGGCTGCCGAAGAAGGCGCCGCTCCGCCGCGCGCGGCGGACGGGCCGCGCCGCCTCCGTGGCCTCCGCGACGGCCTTGTCCCTCTCCCATCCGAAAGATTAAGGTAGGGCCATGGAACTCCTCGTCGCCACGGGCAACGCCCACAAGCTCACCGAACTCGCCCCCCTCTTCCCCGGCCACCGGCTCCTCAAGCCCGCCGACATCGGCCATGCGGGCTTCGACGTCCTCGAGGACGGCAGCACCTATTTCGAGAACTCGCTCAAGAAGGCCATGGCCCTCTTCCGCCTCACCGGTCGGCCCTCCCTCGCCGACGATTCCGGGCTCGCCGTAAGGGCTCTGGGCGGCGCCCCGGGCATCTACTCGGCCCGCTACGGCTCGGAGGAAGGCGGCCCCAAGCTGGAGTCCGCCGACCGCAACGCACTCCTTCTCGAGCGCTGCTCCCGCTTCGAGGACCGCGCCTGCGCCTTCGTCTGCTGCCTCGTCCTCGTCCTTTCCGAGGAACGCTTTTTCGCCGTCCAGGAAAGCCTCGAGGGCGAGCTGCTCCGGGAGCCCCGCGGCGCGGGCGGATTCGGCTATGATCCCGTCGTCTATCTCCCCTCCTTGGGCCGGAGCGTCGCCGAGCTTGGGCCGGAAGAGAAGAACCGCCTCTCGCACCGCGGCAAGGCCTCCGCCCGGATGGCCGCCATTCTCGCGAGCCTCGAATAAGGCAGCCTTGTTCCTGACCATCCACCGCGGCACGCACGAAAACGGCGGGAGCTGCCTTGAGTTCGCAACCGCCGGCCAGCGCCTCCTCCTCGATTTCGCCCTGCCCCTGCTGACGAGGGAAGGCCGGCCGCTCAAGCTTGAAAAGGGGGAAAAGCTCGCCTATGGCGATCTTGTCGCCAAGGGACTCGCGCCCCCCTTCCCCTATCTCCAGGACGAGAGGGACGAAAAGCCGACGGCCCATCTCCTGAGCCAGGCGCAGCTCGATCGCCAGGGCCGCTCGCCTTGGCTGCCGGCCGACCTGCCCCTTTACGCGGGAAGGTCGGCCAAGCGGCTTCTCGAGCTCGGTCGCTCCTTCGACAAGACGGCCTTCGATCCGGCCGGGATCACCGTCCTCGAACCGCGCCAATCCTTGCGGATCGGCGATTTCACGGTGACGCCCCATGCCGCGGACCACGCCTCGGGCGAGGCTTTCGCCTGGCTCGTGGAGGCTGAGGGCAAGCGGATCTTCTACATGGGCGACCTGCGCACGCGGGGGCGGAACCGGGCGCTCTTCGACAGTCTCGTCGCCGAGCCTCCCGCCGACATCGACTATCTCGTTCTCGAGGGCGCCGCGCTTGAGGACGAGGTTACGCCCCATCCGACCGAGGCCGCGGTGGAAGAGGCGCTGGCCGCGGAGCTCGAAGGGGAGGGCCTGCGCGCCGTGGCCTTTTCGCCGCTCGACCTCCAGCGTCTTCTCTCCCTCCACGCCGCCTGCCGCGGGGTCGGGCGGACCCTCGTGATCGATCCCTACACGGCCCTCGTCCTCGACAGCCTGCGGGAGTTCCTGCCCGGCCTCCCCGAGCCCGGCGCGAAGGACGGATTCCTCGTCTTCTTCGTGCCCGACGCGCGCACGCAGAAAATGGCCAAGGACGGGCGGCTCGCGCGCTACGAGGCGGCCAAGCTCTCTCTCCCGGAGATCCTGGCGGCCCCCTCCCGCCTCGTGCTCAAGGACTGCCCGGAGGCGCGCAAGATCCTGCGGAACTCGGGGCTCCTCGACGGCGCGGCCTTTGTTCGCTCCTCGGGCGGGCGCTCCGCGGCCGAGGATGCCTTCTGGGCGGAGAACGGCGTGCCCGTTTCCGAAATCCACTCGGGCGGCGGGGCGAGCACCGCGGACCTGATCCGCCTCGTCGAGGCGCTCGATCCCAGGGCCGTCATCCCGAACCAGACGCACTACCCGGACGACTTTGTCGACGCCTTCGAGGACCGGGCCCTGCCCTTGGACGACGGCCAGGTCCTGGAAGCCTAGCCCGGATTTCTCACAGGCAAAATCGGGCCGATATCGAGGAACGGAGCATGCTTTTGTGCAGGTGAGTACCGGAGATGACGAGAGACGCCGCGAACTACGGCTCGCGAGAGAGCGGTCCGATTTTCCCGGCCGCCGCTCCTCGCGCCGCGCGCGGGAGGGTTCGCAAAAAAAGGGCCGCCGGGTTTCCCCGGCGGCCCTCGCGTTGTGGCGCGTTTCGGCTAGAAGTGGAGCCGCGTCTCGATGGAGATGCTCGGCTTCACGTTGGGAATGCCCTCAGCCTGGTTCTTCCAGGAGATGCTGCCGTCGGCGTTCCGCACCGGGACGGTGGCGAAGAGGACCGCCAGGTCGAGGTTCGGGGTCTTGGGCACCGGCACGACGATCTCGCCGCCGAACACCGTGCTCTCGTCGAAGAGGCGGAAGTCGCCGCCGGTTATCGCCTTGGCCAGGCCGCGGCGATCATAGAAGATGCCGCCCGCGACATCGATGATCGGGATGAGTCCCTTCTTGACGAGGAGCTTGGCGTGGAGCTCGTCGGCGCCCTTCGCGGCCTCGGCGGCGAGCGAGGTCATCTCGGTCGACCAGGGCCAGAAGTAACCGACCTGGAAGCTGAGCTTGTCCTTCATCAGGCTGAAGCCGCCCTCGCCGTAGATGCCCATGACCGTCGTTCCGGCGCTGGGCGTCATGAGGTAGTCGTAATAGGCCAAGGCGTACTCGGCGCGCTTCCGGTCGTAGGTGGAGTCGAAGAAGGAAGAGCGGAAGATGCCGGTCGTGTAGCGGTACTCGAGGCGCCAGTCGAAGAAGGCGACGCGCCCCATGAAGCCGCTCGCCGCGCCCCAATTCTGGAGCTCCCCGCCCTGGATGAGGACGTCGGTGCGGAGTCCTGCCTGGCCGTTGACCGCGGAGCGGAGGTAGGGCAGGGTGGTCGCCCCGTCGGCGAAGAAGCGCAGGCCGAGGAAATCGCCCGTGAGGATGGGCAGGTCCAGGTCGAGTCCGGCCCCGATCAGGATGGGGTCGCCAATCGCGTCCCGGTTCGCGAGGCTCGAGGCGGGCGCGATGTCCGCGGCGGCGGAGAGGCCGAAGGCGAGCTTGGAGTTCGGGACGGGCCTGAAGTAGAAGCGGCCGCCGAAGATCTCCGGCGCGGCCAGGTCGTTGGCCAGGGCTTCGAAGCCCGCCTTGCCGAAGTCGAAGCCCAGGTTGAGGCCGATGCGCCGCACCGAGGGGAACTCGGTGTCGTTCGCGTAGTTCCGCATGATGAGGCCGTGGCCCAGGGTCAGGCCCTGGAGGTTGCCGATCTTCACGAAGAAGGGATCCTCGAGCTGGCGTCCGTATTCGAGGAAGCGGATCTTGAGCGCGAGGTCCTTGGCCGCATCGATCGCCGCGGCGCCGTTGTCCACGCCCCACTGGCCGGAGCCGAAGGACCACTCGTCGTTGCCGCCCGGGCGGTACCAGTCCGCGGGGTCGAAGAGGTTGGAGGAATAGATGATGGGCAGGTAGAGGCCGAGCTTGAGCTTGCCGAGCTTGATGGTCGGCTGGATGACGGCCTTGGCGTAGGTCTGCGAGTCGATCGTGACGGAGCCGATCTCCATGCCCAGGGCCTCGGAGAGCCACTTCGCGAAGGCGCTCTGCTCCTTCGGCTCGGCGGGCTTGCCGTCGGCGGGTTCCGCCGCGGCCGGCTCCTTGGGCGCTTCCGGCGCGGCGGCGGCCGCGACGTCGCCGGCCTTGAGCCGCTCGAAGCCGACGTCGCCGAGGGCCTCGGCCAGTTCGGCGTCGCTCAACTTGAGGCTTTCGAAGACGGAGGCGAAGGCGTCGGCGGCCATGCCGCCCGCCACGGACAGGGCGCTTCCGAGCATCGCGCCGGTGGCGGGATCGAGGCGGGCGAACTCGACGAGGCCTTCCGCGACGACGAGGCGGGCCTTGGCGCCCTCGATGACGTCGAAGATGAAGTCCGTGCCGCGCACGCCGCAGACGGCGGTGCCGGAGCGGAACTCGTATTGGCCGCCCTTGGCCGCCACGGCGCGGACCTTGCCCGCGGCGACCGCGAAGGCGTTCTTGTCGGTCGGGGCCGAGGCCAGGCCCGCGACCGTGAAGGTCGTCGCCTTGGCGAGCTTGATGATGGAGCCGTTGGGCGCGAGCTTGAGCTCGGCGCTGGTGGTCGGGCCGGTCTTGATGACGGCGCCGACGGGGACGGGATCGCCGTCGATGATGCCCGAGCCGTAGGCCAGGACGGTCTTGTCGGCCAGGATCACGCTGAGTTCCGTGCCGGAGACGAACTCCAGCAGGAGTTTTTGCCCTTGGGGGGGCGTGGTCGTCTTCGCCTGCGCGGCCGCCAGGAGGGGCAACGCGAGGACGAGGGCGAGAGCCGGTATGAAACGCTTCATGGAGCTTCCTCCTCTTCCTTTGCCTAGAATTGGACCGCGGCCTGGATGCTCGACGTGATGGTGAACTTGCCGAGGGCCGGGTCCCACTTGCCGTCGTAACCGAGGGTGATCACGGCCGCGCCGGTCTTGTAGTTGATCGCCATGCCGAGGACCGCGTAGTTCGGATCGACCAGGTCCTGCCAGAATCCGGTTTCGCGGCCGAGGAAGTACTTTTCATAGCTCGCGTCGAAGAAGAAGCCGCCGATGAGGCCCTCGCCGAGGCGGGCGATCGCCTTGGCGTGGGGGTAGTCGGACTGGGCCGTCGTGTCCACGCCGGGGATGGCCTTGAAGGGGCCGTCCAAGGAGGCGAGGAACACGAGCTTCTCCTCGAGGAAGCTCAGGCCGAGGCTCGCGTACCAGCCGGCGTAGCTCGCGCCGCTCGTCGGCAACTGCATGTAGGCGTAGCGCTGGGCGCGGTAGAGGTCGTAGTTGCGGTCGAAGTAGGCGGGAATGAAGCCGTCCTGAAGCAGGCGGATCTGCGCCCCGTACAGGATGACGCCGAGGAGCTTGCCGCCGGCGCCGATCATCGCGCCCGTCGTGTTGTTCGGCTCGAAGGCCACGTCCGCGAAGGCCGCGAGGGGGAAGAGCTTGCCGCCCAGGATCGGCACGGTGAGGTCGGCGCCGTAGACGGAGAGGGTGGACCCGCCGCCGGCGGCGTAAAGGTAGGGCTCGCGGTCGGCGACGAAGGTGAAGCCGAGCTGGGCGTTCTTCAGGATGGGGATTTCGGTCCCGGCCAGGGGGCGCGCGTAGATCCGCGCTCCGAGGACGTCGAGCCGCGCGAGGTTGCCCGTCGCGAGCTGGAGGCCGAGGTAGGGGAAATTGAAGAGGTTGCCGTCGAGTCCGACCTCGAGGCCGAAGATGCGCTGGGCGGGCATGAACCGCATGTTCGAATAGCCGCCCATGATGAAGCCGTTGCCGAGCGTGAGGTCGGAAATCGAGCCGAGCTTGGCGTAGAGCGGATCCACGCCGCGGAGGCCGTAGCGGACGTAGAGGAACTTCGGCAGGTAGACGTCCAGGAAGCTCTTGCCGTTGCCGTCGTAGTTCGGTACCCAGTCGCCCTGGTAGATCTCCACCGCCTGGTCCGGCGTGGGATAGAGCTTGAAGCGCATCGTGAGGTCGAGGCCGATGCCGAATTTCCCGAAGGAAAGATCGGGCTGGAAGCCGAGGCGGGACCAAGCCTCGCTTTGGCCGGAACCGTCGCTCTTCGGCAGGACATCGGTGCCGAGATTGATGCCCGCCTTGAAGGCGAAGGGATTCTTGCCTTCATCCGCGGGCGCTTGGGCGAAGGCGAAGCCGGCGACGAGGACGAGCGCCAGGGCCGCGACGAGCTTTCTCATATATGACAACCTCCTTAAAGGTATGACGGCTGGGCCGTACCCCAAGTATATACCTTTCGGTCGTATAAAAAAAACAGGGACGGCGTTCTTGGCCTCTCTCTGGACGAATTCTCGGCCGCCGTGCTAGTCTTCCTAATCTCGCCCCCTCTCGGAGGAGCCCATGGACTTCTTCGCCCGCCTCGACGCCATCGTTCGCGACAAGGGCAGCGCCCTCTGCGTCGGACTCGATCCGCGCGTCGCCGCCGACGACCCCGATCCCAAGGCGGCCATCCTGGCCGCGAACCGCCGCCTCATCGAGGCTACGGCTCCCTACGCGGCCGCCTTCAAGCCGAACATCGCCTTCTACGAGGCCTTCGGTCCGCGGGGCCTCGAGGCCCTGGAGGAGAGCATCGCGCTGGTGCCCGACGGCATCCCCGTCATCGTCGACGCCAAGCGCTGCGACATCGACGCGACGGCCGAGGCCTACGCGACCGCCATCTTCGGCCGCCTCAAGGCCGACGCCGTCACCTTGAGCCCCTACATGGGCAAGGACGCCGCCGTCCCCTTTCTCAAGCACGAAGGCAAGGGCCTCTTCCTGCTCTGCCGCACGAGCAATCCAGGCGCCGTCGCCTTCCAGGACCTCCTCGTCGAGGGCGCCTTCCACGGCTCCCCGTCGCCCCGGCTCGAGGCCGGCGGCCTCACCCTGGGCCGCGCCTCCTCCTCCCCCGAAGCTCTCTACATCCGCGTCGCCCGCGAATGCCTCGCCTGGTCGCCCGCGGTCGGCCTCGTCGTCGCGGGCAACGACCTCGCGGCGCTCCGCTCCGTCCGCGCCGCCGCCCCCGGCGCCTGGTTCCTTTCGCCCGGCATCGGCGCCCAGGGCGGCGATCCCGCCCTGGCCCTCGCCGCCGGCCGCCGCGAGGACGGCCGCGGCGTCCTCGTCGTGGCCGCGCGCGCCGTTTCCGAGGCCGCGGATCCCGCGGCGGCGGCCCGCGAGCTCCGCGACAAGATGGAAGCCGCCCGCAAGGCTCCCGCGGGGCTTTCGAGCCCCGGCTTCGGCCCCGGCGCCAGGGCCGCGGCGGCGCCGTCCTCCGCGGCGGCTGCCACCGGCTCACCCAAGGCCGCCGATCCGGCCCTCAAGAAGGCCCTCCTCGAGGCGCTCATCTCGACCGAGTGCTTTAAGCTCGGCGACTTCGTGCTCAAGAGCGGCAAGCGGAGTCCCTTCTACATCGACCTCAGGCGCCTCGTCTCCGATCCGGCCGCGCTGGCCCTGGCCGGCCGCGCCTACGCGAGCCTGGCCGAGGGCGCGGACTACGCCCGCGTCGCCGGCATCCCGGCCGCGGCCCTGCCCCTCGCGACGGCCGCCTGCCTCGCCCTCGGCCGGCCCATGGTCTGGCCGCGCATGCCGGTGAAGGAGCACGGCACGGGCAACCGCGTCGAGGGCGCCTTCAAGCCCGGCGAGCGCGTCCTCCTCCTCGACGACCTCATCACCACCGGCGCGAGCAAGCTCGAGGCGGCGGAGATCCTCCGCGGCGAGGGCCTGGTCGTCGCCGACCTGGCCGTCCTCATCGAGCGCGGCAAGCAGGGCCGGCGCGACATGGAGGCGGCCGGCATCGCCCTGCGCGCCTTTGTCCACGTCCGCGAGCTCTTCGCCGTCTGCGAAAGCCTCGGGCTTGTGGACGCGGCCCGCCGGCGCGAGCTCGAGGCCTACGTCGACCAGGAATAGTCTTCCCGACCGCAATTAAAGAGGAGCCGCGCCCGGTTGGGGCGCGGCTCTTCCATTTTCAACGGCGTCGAAGGCGCCGCTAGTTTCTTGAAACCCCGACGATGTCCTCGAGAGTCTTCGACGTCACGAAGGTCCTGAGATGGCTGTCCAGTTCCCGCCACACCGCGCCGGCCGCGCAGGTCTCGTCGCGGCCGCAGTCCTCTTCCTTGCCGCAGACACAGGGAGAGATGCCGAGGCCTTCGCCCGAAGCCTCGATGATGTCGAGAAGACTGATCTCGGCCAGGGGCCGCGACAGGTAAAAACCGCCGCCCGGTCCGCGGACCGAGCTGATGACGCCGGCGCGGCGCAGGTTGAAGAATATCTGCTCGAGGAATTCCGCGGAGAGGTTCTCCCGTTCCGCGATGGACTTGATCGAGGCCGGATTCCCTTCCTGACTCGTCTCCGCCAGGGCGATGATCGCGCGCAGCGCGTACCGGCCCTTTGTGGTGATGCGCAAGATGCTCTCCTTAAATTATTATTGGAGTAGACATATTAGCGCTGTTGGTGAAAAAGCGCAAGCAAATTATACGCTTATATACTATGAGGAGGTTACGGGAGCGCCGCCCTGATCTTTGCCTTGTGTCCGGCTTCAGGGCGCGGAGATGCGCCAGGCGCGGTGGATGCGGCGGTCGCGGAAGTCCGGCGGGATGCTTGCTTCGCTCAGGTCTTCGGCCGGGGCGGGCACCATGGCGGGATCCCAGACCAGGCGGCGCGAGTTCGAGGAAAAATAAAGCTTGCCGCCCGGCGCCAGCACGGCCAGGCAGGCCCGGACCAGGGCCGGCCAGTCGCGGTTGACGTCGAAGTCCTCGGGCGAGGACTTGGAATTGGAGAAGGTGGGCGGGTCGGCGACGATGAGGTCCCAACGCTCCCCCCTGCGTGCGGCTTCGGCGAGGAAGGCCCGCGCCTCCGCCCGGACGAGGGGGTGGCGGGCGGCCGTGAAGCCGTTCAGCCCGAGATTGCGCTCGGCCCAGTCGAGGTAGGTGTTGGATAGGTCGACCGAGGTCGCCTCGGCCGCGCCGCCCGCGGCGGCATAGACGGAAAAGCTCCCGGTATAGCAAAAAAGGTTGAGGACGCGCTTGCCGGCGGCCTCGGCGCGGACCATGGATCGGGCGGGGCGGTGATCCAGGAAGAGGCCCGTGTCGAGGTAATCCGAGAGGTTGACGATGAAGGACAGCCCGCATTCCCTGACGACGCGCTCGGCCTTGCCCGTGCCGAGGCGCTCGTATTGGGCGTCGCCGCGCATCCGCCGCCGCGTGCGCGCGAAGACGAGTTCGGGCGCGACGCCCAGGGCTTCCGCGGCCCGCGTCGCCATGAGGCCGAGCCAGCGCGCCTCGTCCGCCTCGTCCTTTTCGTAGGGTCGTTCGTAGAGGGAAATCGAAAGGGCGTCGCCCGCCGCGGCGCCCGCGGCTGCGCCCGCCGGAGCCGGCCTGCCCGGCGCCGGTTCCCCGGCCACGGCGCTTCCGGCGGGATCGCGGAAGAGCTCGACGGCGAGGGGTATCTCGGGGATGTCCTTGTCATAAAGGCGCAGGGCGCCGACATCCTCGCGCCGCGCCCAGCGGCGGAGGTTTTTTTCGTTCTTGAGGAGGCGGTTGGCGAGGTAGTCGGCCTGCCGGGCATCCTTGTCGGGGGCCGGCGACGGGCTCTCGGGGCTCAGACGACGCGGCCCTTCCGGTTCTGCATCATCACCGAGAGGAGGGCGTAGCCGGAGGAGAGGTCCTCCCGCTGGACGACGATCTCGTCGGGCACCTTGAGCTTCGTGTTCGTGAAGTTCCAGATGGAGCCGATCCCGGCCCGCACCAAGGTTTCCGCGGTGGACTGGGCCCTGGGGGAGGGTACGGCGAGGACGGCGATTTCGGCGCCGAGGCTCTTGATCCCCTGCTCGATGGTGTCCATGGAAAGGATGGGCACGCCGTGGACATGCTGGCCGATTTTTTCGGGATCCGTGTCGAAGGCCGCGACGAAGTGCAGGCCGTGGAGCTGGAACTCCTGGTAGCCGAGCAGGGCCGAACCCAGGTTGCCGGCGCCGACGAGCACCGCCTCGTGGACCTCGTCCCAGCCGAGGTAGTGCTCGATCGCGGCCACCAGGGCCTCGACCGGGTAGCCCTTCTTGGGCTTGCCGATGATGCCCGTGATCGCGAGGTCCTTGCGGACCTGGATGGGTTCGAGGTTGAGTTCCTGCGCGATGATGGTGCCGGAAATGTAATAGTCGCCGGCGCGCTGCGCCTGGCGGATGATGTGCAGATAGGAGGGGAGACGGCGGACGGAAGGGGCGTAGGAAACCTTATTCTTTGCCATGGCTACTCCGATTAGATTTAAAGTCTATATCGGAATCGATAAAAAAGTCAACATTAAGTTTTACTAAATCATACGGGCATAAAAAAAAGCTCCGGGGAAAAAGGAGGTTAAAACCCCGGAGCTTACGCACAGCGTAGAGTCATGACGAACTCTGGTATAAATATACATGCCAAGCTTG
>JAEUJG010000019.1 GCA_016794765.1 Spirochaetaceae bacterium
CGCGCGGTCGGAGCGGGCCTTGCCCCAGAATTCGTAGGCGCTCATCTGCGCGAGGGTGTAATCGATGTAGTAGAATGGATCTTCGAAGATGTGGCCCTGCCTGTACCAGTAGCCGCCGCGCTCAAGGAAGGCATCGCCGTCGTAGTCCCTCCAAGGCAGGTAGATCTCTTCCTTTTCCCGCCAGACGGCCTTGCGCTCGGCGGGCGTCGCGTCGGGATGCTCGTAGACCCAGTGCTGGAACTCGTCGACGAGGACGCCGTAGGGCACGAAGAGGATGCCGGCGGAGAGATGGCGGAAGCGGTAGCGGGCGGCGCCCTGGCCGAAAAAGCCCTCGGCCCAGGGCCAAGCGAAGAACTCCATGCTCATCGAATGGATCTCGCAGGCCTCGAGCGTCGGCCAGTAATACTCGGGCAGGCCGAGATGGCCGCTCGAATGGACCTGGAAGGCATGTCCCGCCTCGTGGGCGAAGGTGTCGACATCGTCGGAGGTACCGTTGAAGTTGGCGAAGATGAAGGGAGCGCCCTCGTCGGGCATGTAGCTGCAGTAGCCGCCGGCCGCCTTGCTCTTTCGCGTCTCGAGATCGAGGAGCTTCCGCTCCGTCATTTCGCGGAAGAACTCGCCCGTCTCCGGGGACATTTCCGCGAACATGGAGAGGCCCTTGTCGACGATCCAGGAGGAATCACCGAGGGGAGCCGCGTTGCCGTCCGAAAAGTCGAGAGCTTCGTCGCAGAACGTAAGCTTTTCAAGGCCGAGACGGCGGCCCTGCCGGGCCCGGAGGGCGCCGGCGAGGGGGACGACGGAAGCCAGGACCTGCCGGCGGTAGCCTCCCACCATGGCGGCGTCGTAGTCGGAGCGCCCGAGCCGCGCGTAGGCCAAGGGCACGAAGCTGTCGAAGCCGAGTTTCAGCGCGATTCGGTGACGCACCTTCACGAGTCCGTCGTAGATGCGGTCGAACTCTTCCTCGTGCTCGGCGTAGAAGCCGGATATGGCCGCCTGGGCGCGACGGCGCAGGCCGCGGTCGGGAGATTCGGTGAAGGGATGCATCTCGGAGAGGTTGCGCTCCTGCCCTTCGAAGGCGATCCTGGCGCTGGCCTTGAGTTTGACGTACTCGCTCGCGAGACGGTTTTCCGCCTGGAGATCCTCGACGATCTCCGGCTTCCAGGTCTTCATCTGGAGTTCGGCGAGGCGGAAGAGCTGGGGCCCCCATTTCCGGGCAAGCTCCGCCTTGAAGGGCGAGGCGGCGAGCGCGGCGTAGAACTCGCTCTTGAGGCCTTCGAAAAGGGGATCGGCCTCGTCCATGAAGTCGTTTTCCTTCTCGTAGAAGGCGTCCTCAACGTCACAGGTGTGGCGGATCTCCACGATCGAGGCCATCGTCTCTATCCGGTTCCTAATGGCGGCTATCTCGGCCATGAGTTCGTCCTGGCGCTCCGCCGTGGCGGCGCCGGCGAAGTCGGCGAGCAGGGCCCTGAAAGCCGTCGATATCGCGGCGACATCGGGCCGCTCGTACTTGAACTCGTCGAAAGTCGTCATTTCACGCTCCTTGCGCTTTCGAAAGCTAGGATAGCGTGGGAATGGGGCGGGCGCAAAGGAAATCTTAATTATAGAGCTTAAGACAAAGTACCTTAGTTTACTACTGATTATGCTACCACTAAAGAAATAGTTACCATTCGATTTCACCGGATATCATTTTAGGGCACTTTTTCTATCACACCTGGTATATGTCTCTTTAGAATCCCAAAAAATGAAAGCCTGACTCATCTCATCCAATACTTTGGGATCCATTCCACCTCTAACAAAGTAGATTTCATTTGGGGAATTGAAATTTACCAGAACTTCACCACGTGAATCTGTATCTTTCGTAGATACGACAGTAAGCTTATACTTTGAATTGTTAATCATTTCGTTTTTAATAATAAGCCATTTACCACCCGGAACCGCTATATATTTATAATCATCCAAAACACTAATTTCGACCGAATTTGTCAGGCCCCAGTATATCTCTGATCCAATCCGAACATCAGTGCTGACAATTAGTTCATTTTTTCCATTCTTCCATTCCTGATATGTCTTGTTCCTGCTCCAAACTCCCGACACTTCAGCTGGTCCATCATAACTACATCCAATAGCTAGAAATGCTAATATTACAATTGTAACCTTATTCACTTCATCTTCTCCTTGTTTAATTCAATCCATACATTTCTTACCATCTCTGCTTCTCCTGAATACTTCTTTTCGGTTTTTTTATTAAAGAATCGATACGGCTCCCATAACAGTGTCCCATCTGAGCACCCCAACTGTATATGCTCGTCAAGATACCTTATCGTGTACTTCGCGCCAATTTCGGACATGTTTCGCTTTGTACCAATTTCGATCCGGGCATCTGGATAACCAGCCGCAATTGCAGCCTCCCGAACAACCGCAATCGGATCATATACCCAATAATCTTTTTCTAGATCCATTGCTTTTGCAGTGTTTAATTTCATAGCGATACCTCTAATTTCCGGAAGTGAAAAATTAACTCCGGACTCTTCTTCCACGACTGCGACCAAAGATCGAAAATTGCATGGCCCTTGTGGCTTTTCCGGCCTTAAATCATTCTGTTTCACTCTAGGCCTTGGCCCATACCCTGCCTGCTCGAGCCCCAACAAATCCCAATAATTGACGGGATCGGAGTCGCAGTAGGAATACCAGTTCGTGCCGTCGCGGATCGGGTCCACCGTGGTGAAGCGGCCGTCGCCGGGAACATAGTCGCGAATTCCGAAATCGCAGGATCTGCTCGCGGCATCGTAGTTCTTTCCGATGAAGGTCCAGGGGCTGGCCGATTCGGTGCGCCGATCGACAAGTCGGCCGAAGGCGTCATATCCGATCCGATCGATGCTTTGGCCTTCTCGGTCGGCGACCGTGGTCACGGAGCCAAGCCGGTCATGGCCGAGATACCGACTGTCCATCTCCGTGGTATAGGCGGCGGCCAGTCCCTTGACGGAAAGGTTTGTACTGATGGTCGGGGAAGCTTCGCCCACGCGAACAGAGGAAGCGGCAAATCCTTCAAAGCGGTATTTGCCTTCATACGTGGCCGTCGCCTTTTCGTATTTCTTGCCCATTTCTGGTTCGGCGTTCTCCCCGAGTCCAAGAATCAATGCCTCGTCCAAGCCAAGGCCGTCATAGACGATCCGGGAGCCCCCCCTCCCCGTCTGGATGCGCGCGGCACGACGGCCGAAGGGATCGTACTCATAACGTACTTTTTCGGTCTCACCGTCCGTCGCGATGCTCTCGAAACCTGTCGCCCTCTCGCCATAATCGTAGTAATACCTGGTCGTGGACGCAAGCTCCGACCGCTCGATGAGTTTTCCTTCCTCGTCATAGCGGAGGCGACTCAAGCCGGCCTGGAGGAGTTCATCTTCGGGACCATAGGCGTAATCGATTCTTCCGGCCTTCGTCGTCTTGCTGAGTCGGTTTCCTCCGGGATCATAGGAGTACTGTTGGAACCACGCCATGCCTGTTCCGATGCCGATCGCCTTCCTGCCGCCGACGGCGAGCTTGAGGGCTCGGTCGAGCCCCTCGGACAGTCCGGCGGCCGGCGCCCATGCTTCGGTCAGCTGGCCGCCGCTGGTCTTGACGCCAAGACGCTCAAGTTCCTCGATGTCGCTCTCCATTACCCCCGCGTCGGAAGGATAGACGACCTCGGCGAGCCGTCCGGAAGGATCATAGCGATAGGCCCGCACCCGCGCCCTTTCGTCGATCTCCGCGGCCAGGCGTCCATCCTTGTCATAGACATAACCCGCCGCCCGCAGGATTTCCCCGCTCCGGCTCTGGAGCTCGCGGATGAAGGCAACCCGGCCCGCGGCGTCATAGCCCGTCTCGATGCGCAGCCCGTTCCCGAAATCCCGACGGATCTCTCGATCCACGGCGTCATAGGCAAAACGGATGGTCGCGCCGCCTTCCTCCAACAAGGATACCAGTTCTCCGTTGAGGCCGTAGGCGTATCGCAGGGTCTTGCCTCCGCGCTTCATCCACGCGCGGAGGCCCGAGCGGTCATAGCCGTACTCGATCCGTTCACCCGCGGCCTCGTCGAAGGCCGCCACCATCCGGCCACCCCGGTCATACTCGAAAACGAGGCGACCGGAGGGTGCTCGCGCCTCCACAAGACGCCCCTCGGCGTCGTAGCGATACGTTTGGTTTTTTCCGTTCGGGCCGAATACCGCGAGGAGGCGGCCGAAGGGATCGTATTCGTACCCGGCAACTTCGCCGCCGAAGCTTCGCGATTCCAGGAGTCGCCCTTCGGCGTCGTACCGATAGCCGCTTTCCGCGCCGCCCCGGCCTTTCTCCGCGATGACGCGACCGTTTCGATCCAGGCCAAGGCGGCTCTCCGAGCCGCGGGCGTCCCTTCGATAGACGCTCCGGCCGGCGTCCTCATAACGAAGGCTTTCCATCGTGACTCCGGCCGAAGTGAAGCCCACGATTCGATCGCCGCGATCATATTGGTAGTTCCTATCCGTACCGGGATAGGATCGCTCCCATTGAAGCCTGCCCGCCGCGTCATACCGCCCCTCCCACGCGATCGAACCGCCGGTCTCGACGCGCGTAAGCTTTCCGAGGTGATTCCAGACATACAAGGTTTTGCCGCCCGAGCGGTCGATCCTGGCTACAAGCCGTCCCAGGGCATCGTAGTCGCGACGCTCCGCGCGGCCATAGCCGTCGCGAACTTCCAGGAGGCGGCCTTCGGCGTCGTAATCGAAGCTTCGAGCCCGACCCTCGCCGTCCACTTCGCGGAGGATTCGGCCCCAGGCATCGAACTCAAAGCGTGTTTCGATCCCACCGCCATCGCGCCGCGTCGCCGATCGGCGGTCATTCGCGTAGGACCAGGTCTCGATGGGGTTTCCGTCCGCGCCGAGGACCTCGAGCAGCCTTCCGAGGCCGTCACGCTCATAGGATCGATACGACTTCCCGTCCAGGCTTGCCTGGTTGATTCGACCTTCGCCGTCGTAGCCCCAACTCCATAGGGAACCGCAGGCATCCCGCATCGATTCGAGCCGGCCTTGTTGATCAAAACGGTACTCCCTCGCGATGCCCTCCCCGTCGACGCTCCTTGATGGAAAACCGGCCGCGTCGTACTCGATGCGGAGTTCGGCTCCCAAGGCGCTGGTCAAACCAAGCAGCCTTCCCGTCGAGCTCCGCCTAAGGCCGGTGATGCCGCCGAGGGGGTCCTTCACCGATTCGGGACTGCCGGAGGAACCATAGGAATATTCGATCTCGCGATCCAAGGGCAGGACGACCCGCGTCACCCTGCCCGATGCGTCATAAGCGTAGCGTTCCGCATAACCTTCCGCTTCTCCGGCGATGCCCGCGAAAGCGCCGGTGACCTGGCCCTCGCCATCGTAGATGTAGCTGGTCGAGAGGATCCCCGCGCTCGTCTTCTCGAGCAGGCGTTCCTCGCCGTCATGGCGATACACCGTTTCCGTGCCCGTCCCGTCGACCGATCGAACCATGAGATGCCTGGAATCGAAGGCGTAGCTCGTCCTTCGTCCGCGTCCCGTCAGGAGATCCTTTTCAGCGACGGCGACGAGATCATGACGGTTCGAGTAAGTGAATACCCGCTCCAAACCGGTCGGTCCCTTTTCCCGGACAAGATCATCCTCTAGGTCATGGACGAATTCCCATCGACCGCCGTCCCGATCGACCTTCTCGAGGACGTTGCCCCAGTCGTCCACGACAAGGCTTTCCGTCGTTCCGTCCCCGAAGCGCCGGCGGATGAGGCGGCCGTCGGCATCATACTCGCACTCGACAGCGGCGCCTCCTCCCTCGCGGATCGAGACCGGAAGTCCCCGGTCGTCCCGCCGAAGCGCCATGACGAGCTTCCCGCCGCGTTCGATACGGACGATGTTCCCTCTGGAATCCCGCAGGTAGTTGGTGACGACTCCGTCCCTGTCGCGATGGCTCGTCTCGAGATCGCGGGCATCGAAGGTCCACGTCTCGAACCCGCCATCCTGCCAGTGGGCGGACAGGAGGTTTCCGCGGCCATCGTAGCGGTACCGGACCAGGGTGACTTGGTCCCTCCGCTCGGCGAGATTGCCCTCCTCGTCGTAGGCGAGCTCCACCCAAGCTCCATTGGGTTTCGTCTCCCGCAGCGTCCGCATCCGGCCGTCATAGGCAAACTCGCGGATCGCTCCGGCGCGGTCGGTCCATCGGGCAAGACGGGCGGAAAAATCATAGGAGAAGCGCTCCGTCGCGCCGCTCTCGTCTTTCGTAGCCCCGACGACGCTCCTTCCGTCCACCACTTCGTAGCGTATGCTTCGGCTCGCTCCATCCGGCTTGACGATCCCCGTGAGGAGATCGCCTTCGTATTCGTAGGCGACAAGGTGACCGGAGGGATCCTGGAAGGCGGACAGCCTGCCAGCCGCGTCGTAGGAATAGCGCCAGGTTTTTCCTCCGGGTCCATCGACGCGACTCAGCCTTCCGCGCGCGTCGTACGTCAAGACCAGGCTCAAGGAGCCGGCCAATACGCGCTCCGCGCGTCCTTCGCCGTCGCGCTCGAGGCGGATTTCGACGCCGTTGCGGTCGCAGACGCCGACGAGGAGGCCGGCGTGGTCGTAGCGATGGACGAGTCCATCCCTGCGGCGATGCTCGAAGCCCAAGGCCGACTCGGCGAGGATCCCTTCGCGCTCGGCGCGGTCGCCGACGGCTCGGTAGATTCCCGGGCCGGACGGAAGAAAGACCAAGGGCAGGCCGCGCTCGTCCACGAGACAAAGGTTGCCCAGCCCGATGGCCTCCCACTCCGCCGTGCGGCCCGAAGCTCGAGAACGCGCGTTGAGCGCGCGCGCCTCCTTCGAGGCCATCGAGCGCTCCCGGGCATCCGCGAGCGAGGACCGGACCTTGAGCAGGATTGCACCGGACTCGTCGAGGCGATTCCGGGCGCTTTCAAGCTCGCTCAACGCGTTTGCCGTGACTCCGCGGCGGGCGAGCGCCCTGTCCAGCGCTGCCTTGGCCTTCGCCTGCAGGGCAAGGGCCTGGCGCGCCGCCTCGCCGCCGGAGGGAGCCAGGCTTCGGGCCAGGTCAGCCGCGGCCGCCGCGGATGCCGCCAGCGACCGCGCGGTCGAATCGGAGCGCTGGAGGCTTCCCCTCAGGCGATTCCGGACCTCCTCATGATTTCCCGGTTCTCCGAAACAGGCCGAATAGGTCTTGAGCGCAAGCGCATAAAGCGCAGAAGCGCTCTTTTCGGAAGCGACGGCCGCCTCGACAAGGCGCTCGCTTTCGGGATCGACGCCGCGCAAGATGGCGGAATCCAGGTTGAGCCGCCAGATCGAACCCATCGACTTGCCGACGGGATACTCCGAATCGTACCGGCGTTCGATGGAGAAATCGAGGTTGGCCAGGCGAAGAAGGATATCGGCTTCCTCATGCGAATAACTTCCGGTGGCGGGACGCACCGGATCGCCGATCCGAGGCGCTCGGCCGGCATCCAGGAGGCAAAGGAGTTTTTCCTTGTTTTCCAGGAGCGCGAGTTCCGTCGCCGTTTTCGCCGCAGAAACCCTCCCCTCGGCTTCCTTGGCGGCGCCGGCGGCCGAGGTCGTGGAAGCGGAAAGCTCGGCAATCGCGAGAGGGGCCGGCAGGGGAAGCAGCGCGACCTCCTCGGCCAGGATCGCTTCGGCCCCCACTACTTGGGCTTCGATGTACGCAAGAGCCAAGGCTTCGGGCGGCGGTCCCGAGGGAGTCTCCGGCGGACTTTCGGGGCCGGGAGCGTCCGGAGGATCCGGCGGGGATTCCGTCCCCGGATCAGGCTCGGATTCGGGCGGGGCCGGAGGCGGAGGCGCGTCTCCTCCCGAATTGTGCACGAGGATGCCGTTGGCGAAAAAGTTGCGGTTCTTGAGGACCTGCATGACGTTGTAGGTGCGCACGGGCTCGCGCACGATTTCGATCGCCGAGAGTACGGTTTCCTCCACGCCGGGGGCCTCCCAGCGCAAGACCCGATCGCCTATCGCGAGCTGGCCGACCACGAGACCGTACTCGCCCAGGGAGCGGTCGGGCCGGCAGGACGAATAGCCCTTGCCGACCACGTAATAGGGATGGTGGTTGGTGCACTGGGCGGAGGATCCGTCCGCGAAGGCGAGCCTGACCGTGTAGTCGTCACCCTGGCCGTCGTGCCAATCGGATTTGACCCAGGTGGCCGCTTGCGGCTCGGGCCGGCCGTTTCCGAGATCATAGGACATGACGAGGTCGCCCTCCCGGATCGTCTCAATCGGGCGTTGTCCGCCGTCGCCCATGAGAATCAGCGTTCCGGCGACGAAGCACTCGGGGATGTCGGGCGAGCCGCCTCCGAGCGCGAAGGCTTTTCCGCAGGCCAAGGCCGCGAGGCCGAGGATGCTGGTTATATATCGCATATCGCGCCGCATTCCTTCTCCTTTCTCTAGAAGCGCTTGTACCAGAGGACGTCGAGGAGTCCCCCGCCGGCCGGGATGGAAGGCACCCAGGCGGAATCCCGGACGAAGGCCAGGGGATCGTCGACCACGCCGTTCTTGAAATAGGCGGGATCGTGCCGGGCCATGACGTTGCCGTTTTGGTCGATTGGCGCCACGTGCAGGGCCAGGCCCGTGGCGCGCGGCGAGCCGGTTCCGCTGGTCCAGGAGAGGGCGACCGCCGTGTCGACGGCCGAGGCGAGCAGGGCGGCTTCCCCGTCCACCAGGCCGGGCAGGGCCGTCTTGATCGATAGCGCCGCGTCCTTCAGGTCGACGAAGAGGTCCGAGGGGAAGACCGGGAAGTAGAAGTCCTCGGCGTCTTCGAGCAGCGCGTCCTTCGCGAGATCCCGCTGGAAGGAAGTTTCGATCGAGGAGGCGAGGCGCGAGCAGAACGCGTCCAGGGCCAAGGCCGCGTCCCCGATGCGGGAGAGCCGCAGGGCCGAAACGCAGGCTCCCGGTTGGGTCGCGTACTGGCCGGCATAAGAATCGACGAAGGCTCCGGCGAGAGCCCCGGGCCCGCGATCCGCGCCTTCGTGGAAGCGGCCGAGCGCGTCGCGGTAATCCCAACCGCAGCTCGGAGTCGGCCCTTCCGAGGCCACGAGATAGTCGGCGCAGTCCCTGAGCTCGTAGGCGATTTCCATCAGGGCTCCGAAGCAAAGATCGAGCCCGATGACGTCGAGGTCCTTCCCCCGCAGGGCCTTGCCCAAGGCGGCGGTATGGAGGATTCCCTTCGAGGCGTCGTCCGCGATGCTCCCTTTCCAGAGACCGTCCGCGTTCTCCAAGGCGCCGATCCTCGCCGACCGCCAGCCGGTCCCGTGGCCCCAGAGCACGAGGGCGTAGCGTTCCGCGGGGTACTCGCGCCTCGCGAAATCGATGAAGCGGGCCAAGGTTTCCGGCGAAGCCATGTCGAGCTCCGAAGCCTCGGTCGGGGAAAGGCCGAGTTCGGGGGAGGCAAGGCGCGTGGAAACGAGGCGGCCGTTCAGGCCTCCCTCGTCACTCTCGACGAGGTAGAGCCTCGTATCCGTCCAATCGCCGTCGCTCGCGTCGTAGCCCGGGCCGCGATCGACCAACACGAGCGAAACCGCGTCTGGAGACTGCGGCGCCGCCTCCAATTCATTGAAATCGACAAGCGCGGCGGACTCGAGATCGTTGTCTCCGCACAGGTGATACAACATGGTCCATCGCCGGCCTGGAGCGCCGGCCGGTCCGACCATCTCCACGGTCCTGACGGGATCCAGGGAGGGCGGGCAGGCTGTCGCTAAGACGAGGGACAGGAGTATGGCGGGCATTCCAAGGATACGCGCCCTCATGGCAAAACCTCCGCGGCCACGACGCCCGGCCGCAAGAACAATTCCGCGCCGTCGCGCCAGACTCCGCCGTCCGAAAAGACGGCGCTCTCGATCCTGAGGCGCGCGGCGATGATTCCGGGATCGGGCTTGTAGAAAAAAAGCCGATCGAGATTCGCGAGGAAGCGTTTCTCCTCCCCGGCCGCGATGGTACAATCGAAGCTGTCAGAGGCATGGTTGCGGCCAAAGGCGGGAACCGGATCTCCCGCGGCGTCGTAGAGATCGAAGGAAACCACCAGCCCGACGATCGTCCGGCTTCCCTCGTTCCGCAGTTCGAACCGCAATCCGGCTCGCTCCTGGTAGCCTTCAAGCCGACCAAGCAAGAGGCTCGCGTCTCCGTAGGCGAAAGGGGGCGCTTCGACGCCAAGGAGATCGCAGGCGGTCGCGCAGGACACGACGCAAAGCAGGGCCGCGGAAAGGAGGAAGAGGGCCGAAAGCCGCGCGGGAAGGCGGCTGGAAAAATCCCTGACGCCCATTACGGTTCCGCCCCCATCCGGCTTTGGCCGTCATTGGCCGGGTCTTGGGCCGCGCCGACCAAGACCTCAAGGCGCCGCTCCACGCCGGGATCGTCCCTGACGGAAAGGAAGCGTCCGAGGGCGGCGGCGGCGCGCCGCCAATCCCGAAGCCCGTATTCCGCGATGTCGGCCTCAAGAAGATCGCAAAAGGGATGGTCGACCCCGCCCGCGCGGAGGGCATCCAAGGCGGCCAAGGCTTCCTGGTGCTCGCCTGCCCTGTACCGCAAGGCAGCCATGAGGAATCTCGCCGCGGCCAGGCCCTGGTCCGCCTCGAGAGCCGCCGCGGCAAGGGCTCGGGATTCCGCTTGGCAGCCTTGGGAATGGAGCTCCAGCGATTCCGCGAGCAAATCCTCCCCGGAACGGAGGCGCGCATGGAGGACCTGGGAGCGGTCGGCGAAACGGAGTTCGGCGGAGACGCGCTCATAGCCGGGCTTGCTGAACTGGACCGTCGCGGAGGCGTCCGCGCGGGCGGGTGGCGGGAAAGCAAAGCGCCCCTGCGAGTCGCTCTCCGCGACCGGCCTGCCTTGGCACAGTATCGTCACGCCGCCGAGCGGCCGGCCGTCCTTGGCGTAGACCATGCCGTGGAGGGCTTCCCCGCTCCGAAAACCCAGAGGCCCGGCGGTCGCACAGGCGAATAGGAGCGCCAACATGCCGAGGAAGGGCAGTAATCGCGGTCCAAGGTGTTTCACGGCCCTTCCTCCCAGACCAGGTTGAATCCTGGGCCTTCGGTCAAGGCGATGCCGTAGTCGGTCACGAGCGCCGGAAGGGCCGCGGAGGCGACCGGAATAAAGCGTCCGGAAACCATGCCTTTCAGGAAACAGCGAAGCTCGCCCTCGGCTTCGTAGCTTCCGACAAGACGAAAGGCTTCTTCCTTTTCCGCGGGCGGGACAGCCGATGTGCGATCGAGTCTCGCGGGGAGGCTTGGGGGCCCGGACGGTGGCGGGGGTGCGAGCTCGGACGAAGGCGCCTTCGCGGGCCGCGGCGCGAGGCCCAGGGCGGCGCGGAGCCTGCTTTCATCAAGGATGAAGCTTTCAGGTCCGCCATCCTCGGCTAGCGGGGCCGAAATCCCGATTGGTTGGGGATCCACGAAATCCTGCGACCTGAAACCAAGAAGCAGGAAGGATGCGGAGAGGCCCAAACCCGAGAGCATCGCCGCGCGCGAAAATGAAAGCCTAGCGGGCATGGATCGCCTCCAGCTTCAGGGCCAAAGCCCCGTTTGCCTCCAGCCTGAAGGAAAGGCCCGTGATCGCCGCGGGGAAGGCGCTTTCGGCGATCTCCCGGAGGGCCAAGGAAAGAGGCTCCGCGTCGGGGGCCGAGCTTTCGAGGAATATCTCGCCGGAGCTTTCGACCCGGATGGATGGCTCGGGATCGAAGCCGAACCCGGCGAGCCGCGCCGAGAGGAGAGACGCCGCTTCGTAGGGACCCGCCGCGCCCCTAGTGTCGGGCCTCGCCTTGAACACGGTTTCGCTCATCGGGTCTGCCGCGGCGCCCGGCCTTGCCTCCGTCCGCGAGCCGGCGGCCTGAGCCTTGGCTGATATCCGGAGG
>JAEUJG010000024.1 GCA_016794765.1 Spirochaetaceae bacterium
AAGGCCGCGAGTGGGAGGCCCTGGCCGAGGCCTTCCTCGCCAAGTCCGCGACAATCCAGGCCTGCCTCGTCATCGTCGACGGCCGGACGGTCCTCGAAGCCTATACCGCGCCGCGGAAGGCCGACGACCTCCGCAAGCTCAACTCGGTGACCAAGAGCATCCTCTCCCTCCTCGTCGGCATCGCCCTCGACGAGGGGAGGCTCGGCTCGCTCGACGCCGCGGTCGCCTCCTTCTTTCCCGAGGCCGCGGCGTCCTGGCCCGCCGGCAAGAAGGGCTTGACCCTTCGCCACCTCCTCGGGATGACGGACGGCCTTGAATGGAGCGAGGACGGATCCTACGCGGGTCCGACGGATTCCTTCACCGCGATGTGGGCGAGTCCCGATCCGGCGCGTTATGTGCTCGACCGCCCCCTCGCCGCCGAGCCCGGAAGCCGCTTCCGCTACAACTCCGGCGCCTCCCAGCTCCTCTCGGCGATCCTACAAAAGGCCGTCGGCCGGAACGCGCGCGACTACGCGGCGGAAAAGCTCTTCGCGCCCCTCGGGATCGAGGCCTTCCATTGGGGCCTCGACCGGACGGGGACGGCGACCGGCAGCCACGGACTCTACCTCCGGGCGCGCGACCTGGCCAAGATCGGCCGGCTCTGCCTGGACCGGGGCCTCTGGGAGGGCCGGCGCATCGTCTCGGCTTCCTGGATCGACCTGTCCACGGCGAAGAAGACCGAGACCCCAAACGGTCTCGCGGGCCGCGACGGCTACGGCCTCCACTGGTGGATGAACCCGAGCGGCGGCTATTCGGGCCGCGGCTACGGAGGGCAATACCTCTTCGTCGATCCCGCCCGGAAGCTCGTCGCCGTCGTCTTCGGCGCCAATTACGGTTACGACTTTTTCCTGCCCGAGCGGCTCATGGCGGAGGCGATCGCGCCCGCGGCTGACGCGACGGGAGGCTCGGTCTCCGCGGTCTCGGCCCGGAGGCTCCGCGAGGTGGAGGCGGCGGTCGCCGCCCCGCCGCGCCTCGTGGCGCCGCCGCCCAGGCCCGCGCTCGCCGCGTCCATCGCGGGCAAGCGAATCAGGCTTTCCGACGGTTCCGTCGCGGGCTTCGACTTCGCGGATCCGAGAGAGGCGACGATGAGCCTCGCCACGGGCGGTCCCGAGGGAAGCTTCCCCTTGGGCCTCGACGGGCGCTACCGACGCGGCTTCCTCGGCCAGGCCTTCGGCCCGATCCCGCCCAATCCCGTCTACGCGCGGGGCGGCTGGGAGGGCCAGGACCTGTTCCGCGCGGAGATCCTCCTCGCGAACGACAACGCCGCCTACGTGTTCCGCTTCCGCTTCTTGCCCGGAGGCAAGGTCGAGGAGAGCTGCTTCGTTCCCGAGCTCGGGCGCGAGATCGAGCGGCTCGAGGGAAGACTAGAATAGCGGCGCCGCGCGCGGACCCGCGGCCGGCCCGGCGGCGCCAGCCGGTTCGGCTAACGCGCGGAGGAGGGATCCCAGCCGATCGTGCGGTCGGAGAAAAGCGCCTCCACCGCGGCGACGTACTCCTCGCGGGTGAAGCGCGGCTTGAAGGCGGCCTTCGCGGCCAGGGCCCCGGCGCCGCCGTCGCGCATGAGGGAGAGGGCCGTCCGCGCGAGCACGAGGGCTGGCTGGACGTAGGCGCGAACCGGATCGGAGGGTTCGAAGTCGGCGCCGTGGATCGTTCCCCTGAAACCCGAGAAACCGAGTTGGCAGGTCGGGACGACGGAGGCGACGTCGCCGATGTCGTCGGAGGCGAAGGCCGCGTCGGCGAAGTCGACCCGCTCCCGCGGAAGCTCCGCCAGGGCGGCGCGGCCGAGGTGCTCGCCGAGGGCCGGGGACGGGCGGAAGGGCTGGTAGCCGGGAAGGTCCTCGATGCGGACGCGGGCGCCGACGGCGACGGCCCCGGCGGCCAGGGCGCGGTCGACCTTGAAGGAGGCGTCGCGTATCGCGTCGAAGCTCGCCCCGCGGACGTAGGTCTCGAGCACCGCGCGGTCCGGCACCGTGTTGACGACGTTCCCTCCCTCGCGGAGGATCGGATGGACGCGGACGTGGTCGTCGTCGCGGAAGGTCTCCCGCTGGGCGTGGATCGCGAGTTGGGCGATCGCGGCCGCGTTGAGGGCGTTGACGCCGAGCTCGGGCCAGGCGCCGGCGTGGGCGCTCTTGCCGAGGAAGGTGGCGCGCTTGCCCATGAAGCCGTTCAGGGTCCCGTTGACGGTGGCCGTCCGCGCCTCCCCGTCGGGCATCGAGTGGTACTTGAGGACGGCCGCCGCGCGGGCGAAGGCCCCGAGGCGGATGAGCTCCTGCTTGCCGGAGAAGAGGCGGATTTCCCCCTTGGCCCGAAGGCCCAGGCGGTAGTCGAGGTCGACGTACTCCTCGGCGGGAGCGCCGAGGAAGACGAGGCGGACGCCCTCACGCTCCGCGACGCCCGAGCGCGCGAGGGCGCGGAACACCGACAGCATGATCGCCATCTGCGCCCCGTGGCCGCAGGAGTGCGCGATGCCGCCGGGCGCGCCGAGGGTAGGCAGGGCGTCCATGTCGGCGACGAGAAGCAGCTCGGGCGCCCCTTCGGGTCCGACGGAGCCGCGAAGGCCGGTCACCGCGAGGCCGGTCTCCACCACGGCGCCCGCGGCCTCGAGCTCCTCGGCGGCGAGGGCGGCGGTCTTCCACTCGCGGAATCCGGGCTCTGGCATGGCGCGGAAGCGCTCGCCCAGGGCGATGATCCGCCCTTCCTCGGCGCGCAGGCTTTCTAGGATGGGGTCGCTGGCATCGCTCATGGTCGCTCCTCGGTGCGGTTTTACCGCGGCTTCAGTCCAGTATATTGCCAAAAACTCCACTTTCGCAATTGACAAGAAACAAACCTTCACAAAGAATAACAGGAAGCGATCCGAGCCGATCAGCGACCCGCCTCGCCCCAATAGCCTAACCACAGGAGTCCACCGTATGAAGCGAAC
>JAEUJG010000112.1 GCA_016794765.1 Spirochaetaceae bacterium
GGGACCATCGGCCCCGGCGAGCTCCAGTGGATGACCGCCGGCTCGGGCATCATCCACGAGGAGATGCCCCAGCGCTCTCCCCGCGGCGTCTACGGCTTCCAGCTCTGGGTCAACCTGCCCCGGGCGGAAAAGATGAGCGACCCGGCCTATCGCGGGGTCGGGGCCGATGAGGTGCCGGTGGTCTCGGCGCCGGGAGCTTCGGTCAAGGTCCTGGCGGGCTCCTATGGCGGCCGGACCGGTCCGGTGCGCGGCGTCGCCCGCGATCCGACCTATCTCGACCTCGGCCTCGATCCCCGTGCCGAGGGGGCCACGGGGGGCGCGTTCGAGCTCGAAGCGCCCGAGGGGGAGACCGCCTTCGCCTTCGTCTACGAAGGCTCCCTCCGCTCGGCGGGGGCCGGGCCGGGCGGAGGGGCCGCCCCGCTCGCGGCGGGGGACTGCGCCCTCTTCGGCCCCGGCGACCTCGTGCGTCTCGCGGCGGGGGAGGAAGGCGCGCGCCTCGTCTTCGCCCGCGGCCGCCCCTTGCGGGAGAGCGTCGCGTGGCGGGGCCCCATCGTCATGAACACGGAGGAGGAGCTCGACCTGGCCTTCGGGGAATACGCCGCGGGCACATTCGTCAGGAAGCGGGGGTAGGCCGCCGGCCCGGGGGTGAAACGCGGCGCGCTGAGGAAGCGGCGCGCCGGCAAGGTAAGGTTGTGCGGCGACGAAGCGTGCGAGACAGGAATGTGCGAATTGAAGTTGTGCGATCTTGAAATGTGCGATTGTACGTTGTGCGGCGGCGAAGTGTTCGGCGGCGCTTTTTCTTGAATCAGGGCGGCCCGACGCCGGCTTCCGCCAGCGCGTCCAGGAAGATCTTGGCGTCGGTCCTGGCGAAGAACACGAGATGCGCCCGCTCGGGAAGCGCGCTCCGGGACAGGAAACCGAGGACGGCGGCGTGGGAATCGACGGCGGCGAGTTTTTTGGGATAGCCGTAGACGCCGGTCGAGATGGCCGGGAAGGCGATGTCCCGGAAGCCCGCCTCCGCGGCGATCGCGAGCGAGTTTTCGTAGGCGGCGCGCAGGGTTTTTCGCTCGCCCGATTTGCCGTCCATCCAGATCGGGCCGACGGCGTGAATGACGGCCTTGACCGCGAGCGCGTAGCCCGGCGTCATGACGGCCTGTCCCGGCGGCAGGCCCTCGCGCAGGGTACCGGCGCGGAGGCGCCTGCAGGCCTCGAGCAACTCGTTTCCCGCGGCCCGGTGGATGGCGCCGTCCACGCCGCCTCCCCCGAGGAGTCCCGAATTGGCGGCGTTGACGATGGCGTCGCCGCGGAAATCCGTGATGTCTCCCACCTCGACGAGAATCCTGCCGCCGAAAAGGGCGCGAAGGCCTTCGATCATCCTTGAAGCCCCCGATGCTTCCGGCGGGCGGGGATCCGGATGCCGCCGGAATCAGTCTCCTATAAGCATACAGCGCTCAATGGGAATGGCAAGCCTGAGCCTTTCTCCCCGCCGGGGATGGAAGGACGGCTCGACCTCGATCTCGATCCCGATCGGCGCGGCGCCGCCTTGGCGGTCGGCATCGGCGGCTCCCATGGGCTCGAGGAGGATTCGCCGCGCCCGGCCGAGGAAGCTCGTCGCGAGAACGCGTCCTTCAAGGAGGTTGGCGTTGTCCGGCGCGCTTTCGCCCGCGGAGAGGGGCCGCGGATCGGCCGCCGCGAAATGGAAATAGCGCTTGTCCTCGGCGCGGTGGCGTGCGTCGCAGCCCTCCGGCAAGGCCGCGGCCTGGCCCTCCGCCGCGGTGGCAAGGGCCGCCCGGGCGCCGGCGGGGGAGCTCGCGACGGGGGAGCTCGCGCCTAAGGGGCAGGCGAGGCGGCCGAAGGCCGTCTCCGCCGTCGCGAGCCCCTCGTGGACCGCATGGTCCCTAGCCTCCAGAAGCGGTCCCCGACCAAGGAAGCGCGCCGTATAGGCGCGGCGCGGCGCGGCGTAGAGCTCCTCCGGCCGGCCCGCTTCGACGAGGCGGCCTTCGCGCATGACAAAGAGCCGGTCCGCGAGGGCCAGCGCCTCCTCTAGGTCGTGGGTGACGTGGAGGGCGGTAAGGCCGGCCTCGCGGACCCGCTCGCGGATTTCGCCGCGGAGCTCGCGCCGGAGCGAGGCGTCGAGGGAGGAGAGGGGTTCGTCGAGGAGGAGGAGTTCGGGTCCGGCGGCCAGGCTCCGCGCCAGCGCGACGCGCTGCTGTTCGCCGCCGGACAGGGTGGCCGGCTTGCGCTCGAGAAGCCGCGTTAGTTGAAACATGCCGGCCAGGCCCTCGCCCCGGCGCCGCCGGTCGGCC
>JAEUJG010000113.1 GCA_016794765.1 Spirochaetaceae bacterium
AGGCGGCCCAGGCGTGGCCCGCGGATTCGAGGCGCGCGGCGATCTCCTCGCCGTCGACCTGGTTCTTCGCGCAGCCGCGCTGGTCGAGGTGGAACCGCATGCCCTTAGTCGACGTCCGCCGCGGAGAGGGCGTAGCCGCCCGATTCGCCCTGGGACCAGGAGATGCGCTTGACCGCCACCTCGCCGGCGCCGCCCAGGTCGAGGTCGGCGGACTTGCCGCCGGAGGCCTGGATCGTGACCTTGGCCGCCTGGGCGTTGGAGGCCCAGAGGCGGATGGAGTTGTTGGCGTTCACCGTGATGGTTTCGCCCTTGTGGTAGTAGCGCTCGTCGCGGTCGCGGCGGTCGATCTCGTAGCGGAACATGCAGGGGCCGCGGAAGGTCACCGAGAGGACGAAGGGGTAGGGGCTCTTGGAGGCCTCGAAGATGACCGCGTTCTTGCCGGAGACGGAGACGGCCGCGGCCGGCTCCGCGGCGGGCGGCGGGACGGGCGCCGGGGCCGTGGCGGGTTGGGCGGCGCCGGCGGCGGCGGCGCTTCCGGCCGCGGAGGGGGCGGCCGCGGCCGCCGCGGCGGCGAGGGCGGGATCGGCGTATTCGACGCGGATGACGGCCCCCTTGGCCGGCGCTTTCTTGGCGAAGTCGCTGACGAGGAGCTTGAACTCGGGAACGCCGTTCCGGTCGAGGTCGAGGGTGCCCTCCTCGCCGAGGAGGAGGCGGTTCGAGCCGACGGGGCTCTCGAGTGTGACGGCGTCGTCGATCTTGGCGAGGAGGAGCTTGTAGCTGTCGGAACCGAGGCTCATGACGAGGGCGTCGCCCTCGTAGAGGCGGCGCTCGAAGGAGGCCCCCTCCAGGCGGTACTCGACCGGGGCGCGGTCGGCCGGGTCGATCTCGGCGACGGCGGGGCCGCGCTTGCCGAAGACCAGGACGCCGCCGACGACGAGGACGAGGACCGCCGCGGCTGCGATGCCGCCCATCGCGAGGGGGGACAGCCCGCGGCGGGGGATGAGTTCCTGGATGGGGACCGGCTGCTCCTGGATGCGGAGGTTCCTGAAGGTCGCCACGAGGTCGTCGGAGGCGAGGCCGAGGTATTCGGCGTAGTTCCGCAGGAAGCCGATGGCGTAGGGATCGCCGGGGAAGACGCCGAAGTCCTCCGCCTCCAGGGCCGCGAGATAGCGCTTGGCGATGTTGGTCTCGTCGGCGACCCGGTCCAGGGCGAGGCCCTTCTCTTCACGCGCGGCGCGGAGCGCCTCTCCGATGGGTGACATGTGATCCGTCCTTTACTGCTTGTCGCTGCCGAACAGGAAGTTGTTGTAGACGTTCGCCGAGGCCGGGGAATCGTAGATGAACCGCGACTCGGAGATGTTCTGGTTGGTCTTGACGCCGCTGAAATCGAAGACGAAGCGCTCGTTGGACAGGGTCTGGCCGTCGATGCGGCGGATGAGCTTCGTCTCCGGGTTGATGGAGAGCTTGATCGTGCGGAAGCCCTCGGCGACGGACTTGCGCGAGAGGACCAGCCGGATCACGAGTTCCGCCGAGCCGTCCTCGAGGGGAACCGGCGTCGGGCTCGTCTCGTAGGCGATGCCGTAGTTGCGCTTCATCATCTTGAGGCCCTCGCGGGTGGCGAGGCTCGCGCCGCCGGCGCCCGGCTTGTCGGCGGTCG
This sequence comes from Spirochaetaceae bacterium, assembly GCA_016794765.1. Lineage (GTDB taxonomy): Bacteria > Spirochaetota > Spirochaetia > Treponematales > Rectinemataceae > JAEUJG01. The sequence continues at coordinate 1,658 of JAEUJG010000113.1, forward strand.
TCTGCTGGAGGACGGCGCGGAGGTTCGGGATGTA
>JAEUJG010000127.1 GCA_016794765.1 Spirochaetaceae bacterium
ACCGTTCCTGGATCCAGGGCCTCGTCCGTCCCCCCGAGGAGACCCTGGGTGAACACCGCGACATCATCGAAGCCTTCGAGGCCTTGGACGCGGTCCGCGTCCAGAATCTGCTCATAGACCACAACCTACGTTCCCGCGACGCATTGTTGCGGCGGCGGTGACCGCGCGGGGCGCGGAAGGAAGCATATGACGCTGCTTGAACGGATCCGCGAGGCCACCCTGCTCGAGTTCAACGATCAGGGGCCGCGCTTCACGATGGACGACCTGGCCCGCCGCCTCGGCATCAGCAAGAAGACGCTCTACGAGCAGGTCAGGGACAAGGAGAGCCTCCTCGTCATGCTGGTGGAGGAGGCTTGGAGGAGCATCAAGGCTCAGGAGTCGCTCATCGTCGCCGACGCCTCTCTCGACGCCCCGGCGAAGTTCCGCGCGGTCGTCGCCATCATGCCCGTCCTGGGCTCGGCGCTCGATTACCGCAGGCTGAGCGAGCTCCAGGAGCTCTACCCCGCGATCCGCGACCGCATCGACGGCCACCTCGAGGCCGATTGGGAAGTGACCCTCGGCCTCTTCGAGGACTGCGTCGCTCTCGGAAAGTTCCGGCCCGTCGACCGCGGCGTCCTCCGCGAGGTGCTCTACGCCACGATGGAGCGGATGCTGGTGGACGACTTCCTCGAGCGCAGCGGCAAGGCCTACGAAGAGGCCTTGGGCGAGGTGCTCGACCTCCTCGTCGAAGGCCTCAGGGCCTCTCCCGGGGCGGCCCGGCGGCCCTGAGGCCCGGCGGCCCTGAGACCCGGCGGAATCGGTCGCCGGGCTTGACGCGGGGTTTCCCGTGAAGCGCGCCCGGGTCTGGGGAATCCGGAGCGGCGCGCGACGACCTTGCCCAGGCCGCCGTAGGCGATGTCGGCGGGATTTCGGCTTGCTGAAAACTCAAAATCGGTTTATAGTTTCCGGCATCACGATCGCGGGGAGCGCCGGATTCGCCACGTCCGAGCGGTCCCTGGAAGGCGCGCAAGCGCCCATCCGGGAGCATCATGAACGACGAGAGATCCGGGACGCCGTTCCCGGCGGATTTTCTATTCGGCGCCGCCACCGCCGCCTACCAGATCGAGGGTTCGCCCCTCGCGGACGGGAAGGGGCCCTCGGTCTGGGATGATTTCGTCCGCCGCAAGGGAGCCGTCCGCGGGGGCGAGACGGGCGACACGGCCTGCGACCACTACCGCCGCATGGACGACGATGTCGCTTTGATCAAGGAGCTCGGCCTCGACGCCTATCGCTTCTCCATCTCCTGGCCGCGGGTCCAACCATCGGGCCGCGGCGCCGCCAACGGCGCGGGACTCGACTTCTATTCGCGCCTCGTGGACTCCCTCCTCGCAGCCGGGATCCGGCCCTTTGCCACGCTCTTCCACTGGGACACGCCGCTCGCCCTCCAGCGCGAGATCGGCGGCTTCCTGTCGCGCGACGCGGCCGAGCGTTTCGGCGACTACGCGGAGCTCGTCGTCCGCTCGCTCGGCGACCGGGTCAAGGACTGGATCACCGTCAACGAACCCTTCGAGCACGCGGTCTTCGGCCATTTCTTCGGCAGCCACGCCCCCGGGCTCAAGCGGCCCTGGGCCTACCCGAAGGTGATGCACCACATCCTCCTGGCGCACGCGGCGGGCATGGAGCGGATCCGCGCCTTCGCTCCCGGGGCCGCGGCCGGCCCGGTGCTCTCCCAGACCCCGGTGACGCCCCTCGTTCCCGGGCGCGACGAGGAAGCCGCCTTCCTGGCGGACCAGTTCATAAACCGCATAACGCTCGACCCCATCCTCAAGGGGCGCTACCCCGCGGAGCTCCGCCGCGCCCTCCGCGCCTTTTGGCCGCGGATGGAGGCCGAGGACCTGCCGCGGATCTCGGCGCCCTGCGATTTCATCGGGCTCAACTACTACAGCCGGGAACGCGCCTCGCGGAATCCGCTGGTGCCCCTCCTCGGCTTTTGGGTGACCGGCAAGGACGGCGGCCGGCCCGAGGGCGAGGCGGGCGGCGCGCGCACCACCGCGATGGGCTGGGAGGTCTGGCCCCGCGGCCTCGAGGAGCTCCTCCTCAGGATGCGCGACGAGTACGGCAATCCGCGGGTCATCGTCACCGAGAACGGCGCGGCCTTCACCGACGAGGTCGAGCGCGGGCCGGGCGCGCCGCGCGTCCGGGACCGGCGCCGGGTCGAGTTCCTCCGCGATTATGTGCTCGCGATGAAGCGGGCGATGGACTCAGGCGCGAACGTGGGGGGCTATTTCGTCTGGAGCCTCCTCGACAACTTCGAGTGGGCGGAGGGCTATCGTCCGCGCTTCGGCCTCGTCCGGGTCGAGTACGGCACGCAGGAACGCCTCATCAAGGATTCGGGGCGCTGGTACGCCGCCCTGGCCGGGACCAAGCGCGTCCCGGACGCGGAGGAGGCGCTCCAGTGACGCGCGAGGACGCGGCGGCGGCCGGCGCGACCGGTGCGGCCGGCGCCGCCTACCGCGTCGAAGCCCTGCCGACCTGGCGGGCGGTCATGTTTTCCGTCGGGCAGTTCGGCTGGAGCCTCGTCATCTTCTCCGTCGGCAACCTGGTCAATTATTTCTACTTCCC
>JAEUJG010000159.1 GCA_016794765.1 Spirochaetaceae bacterium
TCCCGCGCGCAGGGACAGGGTCTGGATCGCGGCGAGCGCGGTGCCCGAGTACCGCGCCGGCGGCGAGAAGCCCTTCCGCGCCTTCACGACCTTTGCGGACATCACCGCGATCAAGCTCGCCGAGGAGCGTTTGGCCGCCCAGGCCAGAGAGCTGGCCGGGAAGAACCAGGAGCTGGAGCGTTTCACCTACACCGTCTCCCACGACCTGAAGAGCCCCCTCATCACGATCAAGGGTTTCCTCTCCTTCCTGGGCCGCGACTTCGAGGAGGGCGACGCGGAGCGCTTCGCCGCCGACCTCGGGCGCGTCGATCGCGCGGCCCTGCGCATGCAGGAACTTCTGGACGACCTCCTCGAGCTGTCGCGCATCGGACGGATGGCCAATCCGCCGGCTCGCTTCCCGATGGGAAAGGCGGCCGGCCTCGCGCTCGAAAACCTCGCGGGAAGGCTCGCCGCCTCGGGCGCCGCGGTCGCGCTTCCCGAATCCTGGCCCGAGGCTTTCGCCGACGAGGCGAGGATCGTGGAGGTCTTCCAGAACCTCCTCGAGAACGCCGTCAAGTATTCCCTGCCCGGCCCGCCGCGGATCTCCCTCGGATGGGAAGCGGATGGCGCCTCCAATCGCTTCTTCGTGCGCGACGAGGGAATCGGCATCGCGGCGCGCTACGCCGAAACGGTCTTCGGCCTCTTCAACAAGCTCGATCCGAAGAGCGAGGGCACGGGGATAGGCCTCGCCCTCGTGCGCCGCATCGTCGAGCTCCACGGCGGGCGGGCTTGGGCCGAGTCCCCAGGGGAGGGCCGCGGCTCGACCTTCTGGTTCTCGCTGCCCGCCTTTCGCGTGGAATCGCTTTAAGGCTTATCGCGCGGCGCTTCCCGATGTACTATATCTATCTTATGCGTCGACGACGAACCTTGCGCCCGAGCGCGTTCCTCTGCCTCGCCACATTGGCGGCGGCCTTGTCGGCCGCCGAGGGACCGCCCCCCGCCGCGGCTTCGGCGAGGCGCGCCGACCGCCTCGTCTTCACCACGATGACCTCGCGGGAGGGCCTCTCGAATTCCTCGGTCTCGAGCATCGTCCAGGATGAGCAGGGCTTCATCTGGTTCGGCACGCAGGGCGGCCTCGACCGCTACGACGGCTACGGCTTCAAGTCCTTCCAGAGCGATCCCTTCAACGAAAACTGCCTGAGCCAAGACCAGATCCAGACCCTCTATCGCGACGGCAACGTCCTGTGGATAGGCACCTACGGCGGCCTCTCGCGCCTCGACCTCGAGACGGAGCGTTTCACCACCTATCGATTCGAGCCGGACCGCGCCGACTCCCTGAGCAACGACGTCGTCGTTTGCATCGCCCGCGACGCGCGGGGCTCGCTTTGGGTCGGCACCCTGAAGGGCCTCAACCGGCTCGACGAGAAGACCGGCTCCTTCGAGCGCTTCCTGAACGATCCCGCCGATCCCCGCAGCCTCCCCGCCGACGTCGTCCGGGATCTCCACATCGACGCGAAGGGCCGATTCTGGGTCGCCACCTCGGGCGGCGGCCTGGCGCGCGTCGATTACGAGCGGGGCGGCTTCGAGGTGCTCCGGCGCGACCCGAAGGATCCCGCGACCATCATGTCCGATTTCGTGATGTCCCTCGACGAGGATGCCCATGGCGTGCTCTGGGTCGGCACCTGGTACGGCGGCCTCTCCCGCTTCGATCCCGAAACGGGGCGTTTCGCCAACATCGTCCTTGGGGACGAGCGCGTCTATGTCGTCAGCGCCGCCGAGCCCGGCACCATCTACGTGGGCACTTGGGGCGGCGGGCTCTACGAGTACCGGGTCGCGGACGGACGCGTCGAGAGTTACCGCGCCTCGGACGCCATCGGCGCCCTCTCGCACGACATCGTGTATTCGATCCTCCGCGACCGTTCGGGCGAGATCTGGATCGGCACCAACGGCGGGGGCGTCAACAAGCTCTCAAGGGCGCGGCGAAGCTACGAGGTTTATCGCCACGACTCGCACACGCCCGAGTCCCTCGCCTTCGGCAAGGTGAACGCCCTCTTCGTGGACCGGCGCGGCACCCTCTGGGCCGGCGTCTACAACGGCGGCCTCGACCGCTTCGACGCCGACAGCGGCTCCTGGAAGCATTACCGCCGCGACCCGGCGCGACCGCGCTCCCTCCCGAACGACATCGTCAACGCGATCGAGGAAGACTCGGCCGGCAGGCTTTGGATCGCGAGCAACGACGGTTTCGCGAGCTACGATCCCGCGCGCGACGATTTCGACGTCGTGCGGCCCATCCCCGGCCGCGGCGACTGGCTCTCGAACGAGGTCATCTTCGCGCTCAAGGAGGCTCCCGACGGCGGCCTCTGGGTCGGCACCTATCGGAAGGGCCTCGAGTACTGGGACCGCGCGAAGAACCGCTTCGTCCACTACGCGCCGGATCCGGCGGATCCGAAATCGCTTTCCGACGCCCTCGTCTACTCCATCGAGTACGATTCCGCCGGCCGGCTCTGGGTAGGCACGAACAAGGGCCTGAACCGGCTCGAAGACGGCGGATTCGTCCGGTACTTCTACGACCGAACCAAGCCCGGCGGCATTTCCGGCGACACGATACGCCAGGTCTTCCGCGATTCGCGCGGCGTCCTCTGGATCGGCAGTTTCGGCGGCGGGCTGATGCGCTACGAACCGGAGACCGATTCCTTCGTCCACTACACGATGGCCGACGGCCTGCCGGGCAACGCCGTCGTGCGGATCACCGAGGACTCGGAGACCAACCTTTGGATATCCACCCTCTCGGGGCTCGCCTTTTACGACCGGAGCACCGGACTCTTCCGGACCCTCTCCGTCTACAACGACCTCCGCGACCGCGAACTCAACAACGGCGCGGCCCGCGGCCTGGACGGCAATCTCTATTTCGGCGCCCTCGGCGTCGTCTACCGCCTGGATCCCGCGCGCTACGAATTCAACTCCCACCGGCCGCCGGTCGTCCTCACGGGGCTTTCGGTCCTCAACAAGGAAAAACCCCTCCGCGTCGCCGCCCACCGGCTCGGCGTCCTCAGCCTTTCCCACCGCGAGAACGCCGTCGAATTCGAGTTTTCAGCCCTCGATTTCCGCGATCCGGAAAAAAACCAATACGCGTACCGGCTCGAGGGCTTCGACGCGGACTGGATCCAGAGCGGCAACCGCAATTTCGCGGCCTACACCAACCTCCCGGGCGGCCGCTACGTCTTCAGGGTAAAGGCCTCCAACAACGACGGCGTCTGGAACGATTCCGGCCTCTCCCTTCCGATCCGGGTAGGCACGCCGCCGTGGCTCTCGCCGCTGGCCTTCATCCTCTACGCGCTGGCCCTGGGCGGGGCCGTCTACGAAATCACCGTCTGGAAAAGCCGTGCGGTCCTGCGCGCCAAGGTCGCGGAACTCGCCGCCGCCGAGGGAGAACTCGAGAAGGCGAAGGTCCAGCTCGAGCGGTTAGGCGCCATCGACGCGCTGACCGGCCTCGCCAACCGCCGGAAGCTCGACGCCTATCTCGAGCGGGAGTTCGCCGGCGCGGCCAAGCAGAAGAACCAGCTCGCCGCCCTCATGATCGACATCGACAGCTTCAAAGCCTACAACGACCGCTACGGCCATCAGGCCGGCGACGAGTGCCTGCGTCGCGTCGCCGGTTGCCTCACCGCCAGCATCGACCGCTCCACCGACCTCATCACGCGCTACGGCGGCGAGGAGTTCTTCATCCTCCTGCCCGACACCGATCTTGAAGGGGCCCGCATCGTCGGCCAGAAACTCCGCGCCGCCGTCGAGGCCCTCGCGATCCCCCACGGCGAGTCCCGGGTGGCCTCCGTCGTCACGATCAGCGTCGGTTGCGCGGTGATCCGTCCGGAGCCCGGCGATGAAGTCGCGGGTTTGGTTACTTCCGCGGATCGGGCCTTGTACGCGGCCAAGGAACGAGGTCGAAACAGAGTGGAGTGCTGAGTAGTGTTACGAACCTCATAGCTTCAATCAGCGAGGCTTGAAAAACGCGTAGTCCTCTTCGCAAGCCTATTCGGGCGCGAGGAGGACTTCATGTATTCACCGCCGTTCTGTCCCAATTCAAGCTGCCAAAATCATTTAGAGCCGAAGCTTGCCGACTGGTTTTTTCCCGTCGG
>JAEUJG010000176.1 GCA_016794765.1 Spirochaetaceae bacterium
GGGCTCAAGCTCGCGAACGGCGAGTTCTACCCGGTCCTCGAAGAGGGCGCCGTCGCGCGCAAGCGGCTCGTCGTAACCACCGTGCAGGACGGCCAGCGCAGCGTCCAGATCGACCTGTACCGCGGCACGCCCCCGCGCACCGAGGCAACCGGCTATGTCGGCAGTCTCGTCATCGAGAACATCCCCCTCGCCCCGCGCGGCGAGCCCGACATCCGACTCGACCTCGGGCTCGACGCCGACGGCACGCTGAGCGCCTTCGCGGAGAACGCCGCCTCGGGCGAGCGCCAGAGCCTCAAGGTCTCGCTTGAGTCCCTCGCGGAAGAGGAAAAATACGAGATCCCCGACTTCGAGTTCGAGGAGGAGACGCCCGACGAACTTCCCTCGGAGACGGACTCCTTCAGCGCGGCGGAAGAACCCGCGAGGTCCGGGACCGTTCGGGCGCCGGCCTCCCGCTCCGCCGGCTTCGGCGCCGAGGCGCGGCGTCCGGAGCCCGCCGCAAGGCCGGAAACGGCTGAAGGCGGCGAAAAGCCCCGCCGCAGGGGCCTCTTCGTCGCCCTCGTGGTGTTCGCCGCCATCGTGGTCGCCCTCGGCCTCGCCTTCCTTGTCTACAGCTTGAGCATGTCCAGCCGCGGCGCCGCGGTGATAGCCGAGGAGCCGGCTCCGGCCGCGACGGCTCCGGCGGCTCCCGCGCCGGCGGCTCCCACGCCCGCGCCCGCGGCTCCCGCGCCCGCGCCGACCCCGGCCCCGGCCGCCGCGGTCGCCACCCCCGCCCCCGCGCCCGCCCCCGCTCCGGCGGCTCCGAAGCCCGCCGCGGCCGCGACTCCGGCGCCGAGCCCGCAGCCGGCAGCCAAGGAACCGGGCGTCAACTACAAGCTCCGTTGGGGGGATACGCTCTGGGACCTGGCCTACGCCTATTACCGCAATCCCTGGCTCTATCCCAAGATCGCCAAGGCCAACAAGATCAAGGATCCGGACTACATCATCGCCGGCCGGACGATCTTCATCCCGCCCAAGTGAAGGGCGACCGGGGCTGGATAGGCGGGCCGCCCCGGTGTTAGTCTGCCAAAAGCCGATGAAAACCACCTGCCTATACGGAAACCGCCGCGCCGGTCCCTTCCTCTTCCTCTTTTTCGCCTGCCTGCCCCTCCTCGCCTCCTGCCAGGACGACTACGCCTTCGGCCTCGGGGAAGCCCGCTTCAAGAAGACGGTCGCCGAGGGGGACGTCGCCGCCATCATGGCCTTGAGCCCCGCGGCGCTCGAACGCTCCGGCAAGGCCGGCCCCGAGGCCTTCTACTATCTCGCCCGCTGGCTCGAGGCCAAGGCGCCGGCGGCGCCCAAGGCTCCCGCCGCCGCGGCCGAAGCGGAAGAGGCACAGCCGCAGAACGGCAACGGCGAAGCGGCACCGGGGGAGCCGGGCGGCGCCGCCGACCTGCCCCCCGCCCTCGCCGACGTCGGCGCCTTCGAGGAAAGCCCCACCGCGGGGCTTGAGGCGGCGGAGCCCCGCGAGCGGGCGATGGCGCTCTACCGCCTGGCCATGCTCCGCGCCTCGGGCCTGGCCAAGACCGCCGGGGGCGAGGCCTTCCTGGTCCGCCGGGCGGCGCGGGCCGCGGCGGAAAAAACCCAGGCCTCCTGGGAAGCCCTCCTCGCCGCCACCGAGGAATACGAGCGGGTACTCGGCCCCGGCTGGACGGCGAGCGGCCGTCGGCTCGAGGCCCTCGACGCCCTCGGCAGGGACGCCGAGCTCCTCCGCGAGATCGAAGGTCTACGCGTCAGCTTTCCCGCCGAGGCCGAGGCCAACGCCGACGCCCTCCTCTACTTCGAAGGCGCCGCCTCCCGCCGGCTCGGCAGGCGCGTCTGGTCGCCGCCCCTGGAGGCCCTCCTCCTCGGGCGCCCGACGAGCGAATGGACCGAGCGCGCCCTCGCCTTCGTCCAGACCCTGGATCCGCCGCCGGCAGAGTTTCCCGCAGCCACCCTCGCCGCCGCCCGCATGCGGATCGAAGTCCGCCGCCGCGATTACGGCGCCGCGTACCGGGCCGCCGCCCGCTGCCTTCCCCTCGTCGTCTCGCCCCTGGCCTCCAAGCAGCTCCTCGCCGACGCCGGAAAAGCCTTCCTGTATTCCGGCAGCTCAGCCGAAGGCCTCCAGCGCTTCGCCGCCGCCTTCGACGCCGGCGATCCCGCCGCCGCTCCGCCGCAGCCCGAGCTGGCCTGGACCGCCGACTTCTATCGCGCGCGCTTCCTCAAGGCCCTGCAACGCTGGGACGAGGCGGCCGCCGCCTTCCTCCGACTGGCCCCGCGGGCGCCGAGTCCCGACGAGGGCGACGCCGCGCGCTGGTACGCGGCGGAGAGCCGGGGCAAGGCGGCCGAA
>JAEUJG010000186.1 GCA_016794765.1 Spirochaetaceae bacterium
GGCCGACCCGCCCAGGGTCGTCAGCTGGACGATGCCGGGCACGATGCGATAGGCGATCGAGCCGTCGGGGCGCCGGGTGCCGCCCGCCCCGGGGAAGCCGAGAATGAGCCGGTCCGCTCCGAGGGGACCGGCGATCCGGGCGATGTCGGCGCCGTTCGTCATGGTCACGAAGGCGCGGGCCGCGCCGAGGCGCGCGAGCTCGGGCAGGGCCTCCTCGAGCTGGTCGCGGCGCAGGGCCACGAAGACGGCGTCGTAGGGCGTCGCGGGGGCGCCCGCCGCGACGGGGCGGACGGGCGCGGATTCGGCTCGGCCGCGCACCTCGTCGAAAAGCCCGAGCCCCTCCTTCTCGAGTTCCGTCAGGCGTCGGCCGCGCGCGACCAGCTCCACGTCGTGCCCCGCGAGGGCCAGCTTGCCGGCATAGAGGCTGCCGATGACGCCGGCGCCGAATACGAGAAACCTCATGTCAAACCTCCCGTGACCCAAGACCGCGGCGAACGGATCGCGTGCGACCAAGGTCCCGCCACACGCCGCCCGAAGCACGATAATCCGCGGAGGCGGGGGCGCCAAGGTCCGGGCGGAAAAAGTTGCGGTCTCCTTACTCGAGCGGCCAACGCCGGGCGCTCCGCGGCGACGCGCGCGGCGGGTGCGGGCGCGTCGCGCGCGGCGAGGAGCGCCGCCTCCGCAGCCGACCACGGGCGGGCGCCGGCGCCCGCCGCCGAGCGCCGCCGCCCGCCGTCAAAACAGGTAGAGGTCGCCCGAGTCGGGGTTCTTCCCGAAAAAAGTCAGGTCTTCGATGCGCCGGATGACGGGACCGCGGAGGATCGCGTAAAGGAAGCGCTCGATCCCGAGGCCGCCGCCGAAGGTCTCGGGGAAGAGCGGCAGGCCGTCCGCGCCCCGGAGCCTGGCCGCCGCCAGGAAGGGGCCGTAGCCCTCCAACGCCTCGATGTTCTCGAGTTCACCGTCCTCGCCGAAGCGCGGCCGCTCGGAGATGACGCCGTTGTCGAGAAGGCGTTCCACCATCGCCGGATAGAGCCATTCCCGGAGGCCGCCGGAGAGCACCTCGAGGGCGTCCTCGGGGCCCGAGCCCGCGCCCGCCGGCGCGAGCGGAAGGGGCGCGGCGCAAAGGTCGTAGTTGAAGATCCGCTCCGAAGCTATGCCGCGCATCGCGTCGCCCGCCTCGTAGGGATAGACGAGGTCGTAGTTCTCGCGGAAGAGACCGAGGATCCAGAAGAACCGGGAACCGGTCTCGCGGCCGAGGTCCCGCTCCAACGAGGCCGCGCCGTGCCGCGCCTCGGCCTCGTCCTTGGCGAAGCGCGGGAAGGGCCGGGTTGGCGCCTCGAGCCGCACGCCGAGGGCCGCGAGATCGGCCCCGTTCCGCTCGAGGAGGCGGGTCACCGCGTGGACGATCATGCCTTCGAAAAAATCCAGGGCGCGGTCGCGTTCGGCCCGCAGGATGGCCGAGACGGCCTCGGGCTCCTCGCGGTACATGGCCTCGCCGATCCGGCAACGACGCCTGAGCTCGACGTCCATCTGGGAAAAGTCGGCGAGGTACTTGCCCCGCTGCAGCCCGCGGGGATCGGGGAGCTCGAGGCGGATGTTCGGCGAATCGACGAAGATGCCCTGGACGCCGGGGTTGAAGCAGGCGAGCATCTTGGCGTAGATCATCGAATGCGTCGTGCGGTAGGGCACGCCCTTGTAGCCGACCACCGGCACGCCCTCCACGTCGTGCGCGAGGGGATCGGTGATCGGCGAGATCGAGACCCTTTCGATGTTGTAGAGCCCCTGGCCCGCGAGATGCTCGTGAAGGGCCGCCACCAGGGTCGTCCGGATGCCGAGGGCCGCCTTGAGGGGCGTTCCCGTCCAGCGGTCGGCGTAGCGCCGCGCCAGTTCTCCCGAGAAGCTCCGCCCCTCCGCCTTGAGCCTGGCCTGGTACTCCGCCAGGCTCCTGCCGATGCTCCGTTCCGCCAAATCAGCCATATAGTCCTCCTTGATCCGCTGGATCGCTTGGATAAACAAAAAGCGGGCCTCTCGGGCCCGCCTGGTATCTCGTCCGCATCGCCCCTATCGGGGTCGGCGCCCCTCCGGCGGGGCCGGGAGGGGCGATGCGGCGCGGAAATTATTATTGTCGGGATCGGCGACGCCAAAGGACTCCCCGAGGGCGCGGAGAGCGCACGGCTCGGCGCGCCGCGGGGAGACAGGACCGAAGCGGTTGAACGAGTTGTGCGACATAACAAGCCTCCTTGCCCGCGAAAAGCCCGGGACAAAAAAAAAGACCGGCCCGAGGGCCGGTCCATGGTTTCCCAGTGGTATCTAGGCGCGCGACGCCGGTCCCGCCGCGCTGGGGGGATTCCGATTATTGCGGTTCGAGGACGCGAGGCGTCCGATCGTCATTGCCATGACCCGATGGTAGCCGAGGCGGAGAGCCGGGTCAAGCGAAAAAGAAACCCACCGACGAGGCGGCCTTCGACCGCTTCGAAGCGCCTTTCCCGCGCGGCCTCGCCTTCGCCTACCTCGGGGAAAGATCCCTGGCGCGGAGCTCCATCGAACTCGCGATCGGCGGGCACGATTACTCGCTGCCCTTCAGGCACAGCCTGCCGATCTGCCGGAGCTTGCCCGATGATTCGCCCTGTTTCGGCCTGGCGGCCCGCATCGGGCTGAACGGCAGCCGATCCCGCCGGCGAGGCTAGTATCGCACCTCGAGGAGCGAAAGGCCGAAGGCGCCGAGCGCGCCCGGCAGGGCCGAGCGGTCGCCGCGCTCGAGGGCGGCGACCAGGCGGTCGAGGCCGAGGCGGCCTTGGCCGACGGCCAGGATCGCCGCCGCCATGAGACGCACCTGGTTGTAGAGAAAGCCTTCGCCGTCGAAGACGAGGTCGAGGAAGAAGCCCGATTCCAGGACCTCGACGCGGTCCAGGCGGCGCCGGGTGTCCGACTTGCCCTTGGCGTTCGTGAAGGCGCGGAAGTCGCGCTCGCCGGCGAGGATCCCGGCGGCTTCGCGCATCAGCTCTAGGTCGAGCCGGCCTTCCACGCGGAGGCTCGTCCGGCGCGCGGCGGCGTCGGCGACGGGGCCGACCTGGAGGCGGTAGCGGTAGCGCTTGCCCTTCGCGCGGAAGCGCGCATGGAAGCGCGGATCGACCTCGCGGCAGGAGCGGCAACGGACGTCGGCGGGCAACTCCCGGCCCAGCCCGGCGACGATTTCCTCGGGACCGAGCGGCGTATGGGCGTGAAAGCTCGCCGCCTGTCCCTCGGCGTGGACGCCGGCATCGGTGCGGCCCGCGCCCGTCACCTCGACAGGCGCGCCGAGGAGGCGGCCGAGCGCCGACTCGACCTCCTCCTGCACGCTGCGCCCCGCGCCGGGCAGGCGTTGCCAGCCGGAGAAATCCGTGCCGTCGTAGGAGAGGACAAGGAGAAAATTGCGCCGCGGCATCGCCGTTCGCCAGCCCGCTAGAGGCGCGCGCCGGCGAGGCCGGGGAAGGCGCCGAGGATGATGAAGTACTCGATGAGGACGAGAAGGGCCGCAGCCAGGAGGAAGAGCAGGATCTTCATCTCGCCCCCGCCTTCCTTGAGGAAGGCCGGATCGAGAAGATCGCGGAGCCGCGGCAGGCGCCGCGCGTCGGAGCTCCGGACGGGAGAGTCTTCCGGGGTTGCGGAATCATCGGCGGCGCCGGACGCGGCGGCGGGGGCTCCGCGGAACAGCAGGCGAAGGAGGAGGTAAAACGCGGGCAGGTCGACGAGGACGAGGACGGCCAGGAGGAGATAGCGTACTTCCATGGGCCAAGCATGCGCCCCCGCCTCCTCCTCGGTCAAGCGGGAGCCCTTAAGCGGAGGCCTTGTCCCTGCCGGAAGACTTCGCGCGGTAGAGGGCGGCGTCGGCGCGGCGCATGAGGGCCTCGAGGTCCTCCTCCCCTTCCAGACAGGCGACCCCCAGGCTCAAGGAGACGGGCGCGCCGAGGCCGAAGTCGGCCGCGCGGGTCCGGTCGCGGAGCCGCTCGGCCAGGCGGAGGGCGCCGTCAACGCCCGTCGCGGGGAGGAGCACGGCGAACTCGTCGCCGCCCCAACGCGCGAGGAGGTCGCTCGCGCGGATCTCGTCGCGGGCGATGCCGACGATGCCGGCAAGGACCCGGTCGCCGGCCGCGTGGCCGAAGGAGTCGTTGACCGCCTTGAAGCGGTCGACGTCGAAGAGGATGAGCGAAATGCGCAGCCCGTTGCGGCGCGCGAGGCAGACCGAGGATTCGAAGGCGGTCTCCAGGGCGTAGCGGTTGGCGGCCCCGGTCAGGTGGTCCTGCGTCGCGAGGCGCGCGATGCGTTCGCGGTCCAGGCGGGAGCGCATGGAAAGGATCTTGGACCGGCCCTGGACGGCGAGGAGGCCCGCGATCGCCCCGTAGAGGAGGAGGCAGAGTCCCGCGACGATGAACTGGAAGGGCGCGCTGTCCGCGGTCAGGTCCTCGGCGTTGAAATCGAGGCCGACTATCGCGTCGATCGAGCCGTCCGGCCCCGCGATGGGCGCGAAGGCGCTGATGGTGCGGCCCCAGGCGTCGGTGCTCGGCTTGGACTGGAAGGATGGACGGCCGCCGAAGGCGAGGAAGAGCTCCTCTATCGAATCGGGATAGACCGTTCCGGGCGGAAGGCGGGCCTCCCGTTCGCCGTTGATCCGCCCGTTGCCGTCATAGTCGACGGGGGGAGAAAGGACGAAGGTGACGACCCCGTCGGCGCGCTCGCGCATGGTGTAGGCGGCGAGGACGGCGGGATTCCGGGAGAGCCAGGCGACCAGCCTCCCCTCGAGCCGTCGCAGGCGGGGATCGTCCGGGCCGGTGTCGTTGGCGAGCTCGGCGTGTCCCGCCTCGGAGAGATCCGCCGCGAGGCCGCGCGCCAGTCCCAGGGCAAGCCCTTCGACGCGATGGTCGCGCGAACCCGAAAAGCCGCGCAGGATGAGGATGAAGGAGGAGCAGACGATGAGAAGGAAGGGGAGCGCCACGGCGAGGTAGTGGAGGCGGGCACGTCGGCCGGCGGAGAGGAGCCTTCGGCGATCCTCCTCGTCATGCGAGGCGCGCGGAGGGCGAATGACCGGCAGGCCGGCGGCCATGGCCGCGAGTCCGAGGAGGACCACGGCGAGCGACAGGTAGATCCAAGAAGAAGCCATCGCGGGGACTGCCCTCCTTGTCCCAAGTATAGGGCAAGCCGGCGGCGGGCGCCACCGGCTGTCGGAGGGAAGGGCCGCGACGGATGCGACCCGTCACCGCCATCCATGGTCCGCGATGCCCCTAGCCCGGATTTCTCACCAGTCGCGCGATGAAACGCTGTATTCCTGTCTGCCCAAACAGGTGCGCGGCTGCCGGCAAAATCGGGCTAGGCGCCGAAACTCCAGGCGTCGGCGTGGGGTTCGCCGGCCGGCAGGGAGGCCGCGCCGCCGCGCGCGGCCTTGCCGAAGCGGCCATGGAGTTGGAGCATGCCTTCGTAAAAGGAATTCGGCATGAGTCCGCCGCGGCCGACGACGAAGGGATGGGTTTTCAGAATGAGGACGACGTTCGAGTTCGAGAACAGACCCACGTCGTAGAAACAGAGGGCGATCCAAGGCCGCTCGCGGACGGCGCAATCGAGGTCGATCTCGGCGGCTGCCAGCGCTCCCGCGCCCACGCCGCTCTCGGCCAGCCAGGACATGTCCACCGCCGAGCGGACATGGCGGCCTTCCTCGATGAGCTCTCCCTGGCTGGGCCCCTTGTCGGGCCGGGGAGCGATCCAGGAGGGTGGGAAGCCATCGACGCAACTGAGCTCGCGGGGATCGCGGCGCAGGAGGTGGGCCGGTTTCGGCTCGCTTTCCGCGAGAAGCGAGGGCAGGTCCCGCCACGTCGAATCGGCGGCCGCATAGGCGAGCAGATCCCCGTTTCGGGCGCCCTCGGCGAAAAATCCGAGCAGGATCTCGTCGCGCTGCGCGGGGCTCTCGTAGAGGCAACAGATATGCGAGCCCCAGGATACGAGACCGCCCCGAAGGCCGAAACGCGCTTCCTTCTGTTTTCGATCGCGAGGAACCATGACGCCCCCTTTATAAATGGCGAACGGCCCCGGATGGACGAGCCGCTCAACTTCAGTATCGTTTCGGCACCGGTAGGCTTCAAGGGATTTGACCATGTTTACGGCCGAAGGGAATGCTCTTTTTTTTGGTCGACGCCCGTAAGTTTTGCCGATACTATACGAGCGGACGTGGGCGCCCTCTGGAGGCGCGAGATCGGATTTCCCTATGGAGTACAGCGCGTGGATGCCAGGTCGGACGAAGGGATCAATCCCGATACTCGCCTCATCGCGGAGGAGAACGAGCGTCTCAAGCTCGAAAACGACCTCCTCGGCCGCCGCGTCGCCGAACTCGAGCGCAAGATATCCCTCCAACCCCAGACAGGCCTTCCCACCCATTTCCGCCTCGAGCTCGAGCTTGACGACTTCATAGAGCAGGCCTCCCATGCCGGCAAGTCAGGCGGCTTTACCGTCCTCATCGTGCAATTGGGCGAAAACTACGGTGTGGTCCGCAAGACTCTCAAGGCGAGCGTCAGCGAATGGATCCTCTACCAGACCGGCTGCCGCATCCAGGGCTTCCTCCGCGACCAGGATCGCCTCTTCCACACCCGCGAGAGCGAGTTCGTCATCCTCCTGCCCGGTCTCAAGGGCAGGGACCTCGCCGACTTTCTCCACCGGCTCCTGCCCCGCCTCGCCGAGCCCCACATCTTCTCCGGCTTCAACGTCGCGGTCGGCGCCTTCACCGGCGCCGCCTACTGGCCCGAACACGGAGAGGAGCGCTCCGTCCTCATGCACCACGCCGACATAGCGGTCGGCGCCTCCGCCGAGGGCCGCAAGGCCTTCATGCTCTTCCGGCCACCCCTGCTGGAGCGGGCGGTCGCCAAGGTCGAACTGCAGAACTCGATCATCAAGGCGATCGAGGCCACCGCCCTCGACCGCATCGGCGAGCAGTTCTTCCTCTGCTTCCAGCCCAAGCTCTTCGCGCGCGCCCTCGAGGGCCGCACCCTCGTCATCGACCGCGTCGAGGCGGAAGCCCTGATCCGCTGGCGGCACCCCGAAAAGGGAGTCCTTCTTCCCTCGACCTTCGTCCCCCTCGCCGAGGAGACCGGCCTCATCCTGCCCCTCGGCAAATGGCTCCTCTACCAGTGCGCGCGGCGCCTCGCCGCTTGGGGCAAGAGCGGCCGCGGGGACATTGCCCTCTCGGTGAACCTTTCCGCCCGGCAGTTCCACAGCGAGGACGCCGCCGAGACCCTGGCCGCCGTCCTCGCCTATACCGGCGCCCCGCCCGAACTCCTCACCGTCGAGCTCACCGAGACCGCCCTCTTCGAGGACGCCGGTTCGACGGCGGAAACCCTCGAGCGCTTCGCCTCCCTCGGCGTCCGCATCTCCGTCGACGACTTCGGCACCGGATATTCCTCGCTTTCGCACCTGCATCGCTTCCCGCTCGATGAAATCAAGATCGACCGGCTCTTCGTGGAAAACCTCGCAGGCAACCGCCAAGACCGGATCATCGTCCGCTCCCTCGTCGCCATCGCCAAGGGCCTCGGCCTCTCCCTTGTCTCCGAGGGCGTCGAAAAACCCGAAGCCCTGGAACTGCTCTGGGACATGGGTTGCCGCGGCTTCCAAGGCTACCTCATCGCAAAGCCCCTCCTCCCCCGCGATTTCATCGCCTTCCGCGACAAGATCGTCGCCGACGGCATGCGCTTCACCTTCTAGACTCCCGAGACCCGATTTTCGCACTGCACCAAACATTCCTCGCTATTGGTCCGCCTCGGTCCTACACGGGGCCCGGGCCTTCGGGCCTTCGGGCCTTCGGGCCTTCGGGCCTTCGGGCGCTCTCGGGGGACAGAGCTCGCCCTCCCGGGGGACAGAGCTCGGCCCTCTCGGGGGACAGAGCTCGGCCCTCTCGGGGGAAGGAGCTTGGCCCTACCGGCCGCCGGCGCCGTCGGGCCTGACTGAACGAACCGTGTCCTGCAGGGTTCCGAGGGGACAGAGGACGCACCAAGCTCGGGGTTTGTAGAGAATGCCGAGTACGACGCCGGCGCTCAGCGATACCAGGCACAGCAACCAAAAGAGCATCCCCGCGGGCTTCGCGGCCAAGGGGCCGCGGAACAGGTTCCCGGCCACGCAGAACATCATCGCCCCGCAAAGAAGTCGCCTGAGGCGTGGGGACCGGAGGCTCCGCGGCAGGGGACGCATTCGGGAAAGTGGCTTAAGGGAAAAGCCGAGGGCCCTCCCTCGGGGACAGAGCCGGGAACAAAAAACGCGCGGCTTGTGCCCGACCAGGGTCAGGGCAAGCGCAGCGGCCATGAGTCCCGCCAGGGCAAGCCCGAGCTCCCTGAAGAAGAAGCCGCCTATCGAGATCGTCGCCACGAACAGCAGGGCGGCGACGTTGGTCGCAAAACGCTTTGATTGGATCTTCATTTTTCTTATATAGTTTTTTATATATGTTTATGCAAGCCCTCTCACTTCCCTCTTCGCAAAACGCTCCTTGGCCTTGAAACCAGCGAATTATCCTTCCCCGCTGCCCAGCCGCCTTTCCCGCCGTTTTGCTTCCCTCTCGGCACGAACAAGCCAATGCGTAACAGATGTTACCGCCGACCTCCCTGCCAATGCGCGATACTAAACCCAGGAACGACGGGGGCCATAAGCGCCAAAGCCTATGGGCCTACCCCTTGGAGGAAGCAATGAGCGAAGTGCTGACAACCGACCTGGAGAAACAAGCCAAACTCAAGGCGATCATCAAAAGGCTGCATGCCGGCGCGACGGCGGCCGAGGTCAAGCGGGATTTCGCGAACTTGATCAAGGGTGTCTCGGCACCGGAAGTCGCCGCGATGGAACAGTCGCTGGTCGACGAGGGTTTCCCCGTCGAAGAAATCCAGCGCCTTTGCGAAGTCCACGTCGCGGTTTTCGAATCCTCCCTCGAAAAGGGCGAAAAGCCGGCCAAGATGCCCGGACATCCCGTCCACAGCTTCATGGCGGAAAACCGGGAACTGGAACGGCTCCTCCGACGGCTTTTGAAGGCGAGCCTAGGATGGCTCCTCGGCGCCCGAACCTCGGCCATGGCGGGGACAGTGCTCGAAGAGCTGCATGGGGTCACCATCCATTACGCGCGGAAGGAAAACCAACTGTTCCCCTACCTCGAGCGCCAGGGCTTCACCGGCCCGTCCAAGGTCATGTGGGGCAAGCACGACGAACTCAGGGCCCTGCTGGCGGCCTGCGACAAGTCCTACCGTGAAGCCAGCGGCCGCGCGGGGGCCCGAAGCTTCTTCGCCGAAACCCGAAAATTCGCCGCGGCGGCCCGCCGGATGATCTTCATGGAGGAGAGAATCCTCTACCCGAACGCCCTGAAGCGCCTTTCCGAGCGGGATTGGGCCGAAATCAGGAAGGGCGAGGCGGCCATTGGTTTCGCCTGGATTGTCCCCGGCGCCGCCTACGACGCCGACTTGGTCCTGGCACGGCTCCGGGATCGGGCTCCGCGCCAAGGCCTACCGGCGAGCACTGTCCCCGCCGGAGTCCCCGCCGGCGCCGAGGCCGCAGCCTCAAGCACTGTCCCTCCGGGCGTCCCTCCGGCCGGAAATCCGCCCACCCAGGCCGCGGAAATCGAGCTCAATACCGGAGCACTGTCCCCCGAGCTCCTCGACCTGGCCCTCAAGGCCCTTCCCCTCGACTTCAGCATCGTCGACGAGGAGGATCGGGTGCGGTATTACTCGGACGTCCCCGAGCGGATCTTCCCCCGGAGTCCCGCGGTCATAGGCCGCGCGGTGCAAAATTGCCATCCGCCAAAAAGCGTCGCAACCGTGGAGCGCATCCTTGCGTCTTTCAAGCGCAAGGAAAGGGACAGTGCCCGGTTCTGGATCGAAATGGGCGGTCGCTTCATCGTCATCGAGTACAAGGCGCTCTACGACGCCGAGGGCCGTTATCGCGGCACGCTCGAGACGACCATGGACGCGAAGCAGTACCGCGAGCTCAAGGGAGAGCGCCGCCTTCTCGACTGGGACTAGGCGGAGCGTGGAAGGCGAAAGGCGAACGCCGGTTTGGCGGGGTCGAAGGCAATCGACCCCGCTCGCGTCTTTGGTCGATTGCGTCTTGACGCGGCCTTCGAGGTGATGTATTTTTCCTCCAGTCGGTCGTTCGACCGACTGATACCTCTGCTCGGGAGGCCGCCATGGCCTACTCCATCATGGACGCCTGCATCGGCTGTACCGCCTGCTCGCGGGTCTGTCCCGTCGCCGCCATTGCCGGCGAACGCAACGCCCTCCACAAAATCAATCCCGCGCGCTGCATCGAGTGCGGCGCCTGCGGCCGCGTCTGTCCGAAAACGGCGGTGCGCGACGACCTGGGCGCCGAAGTAGCCAAGCTCCTGCCCCGAAGCCTGTGGAAAAAACCGGTCTTCGACCTTTCCCGCTGCATTTCCTGCGCCGGCTGCGCGGAAAAATGCCCCGTCTCCTGCCTGACCATGGGCAAGGGCGAGCCGGGAGGGCTCGAAGCCTACCCCGCCCTCTCCGCGCCCGAAAAGTGCGTCTCCTGCGGCTACTGCGCCTTCTACTGTCCAATGGATTGCATCGTCATCGCCGCCCCGGCGGCCAGCCTCGGGGAGGCGAAATGAAAACCATAACCGGCGAGTCGAGGCGCTATCTCGACGTCGATCTCACGGCGCGCACCTACAGCGTGTTTTCGCCGCGTCTCGAGGATCTCGACGACTATCTCGGGGGCAAGGGCCTCGGACTCAAGCTGTTCTACGACCGGCTCGGCGGCGCCGACGGTTCGGGCCTCGCCGCGGTCGATCCGCTCGGGCCGGACAACGTCCTCGCCTTCATGATGGGCACATTCATCGGAACGGGCGCTCCCTGCTCGGCGCGCTTCGCCGGCGTCACCAAGTCGCCGCTCACGGGCATCATGGTGTCCTCCTCCTGTGGGGGACCCTTCGGCATGGCCCTCAAGACCGCCGGCTGGGACGGCCTCCTCGTCTCCGGCGCCGCGGCCGCGCCGACGACCCTCCGCATCGACGAGAACGGCGTCGCCTTCGAGGACGCATCCTCACTCTGGGGCCTCGAGACGGGAGCCTCGCAGGACAAGCTCGTGGACAACCCCAGACAGGGGGCTCTGGTCATCGGGCCGGCGGGCGAAAACGAGGTGCCCTACGCGGTCATCCGCTCCGGCAACCGCTATCTCGGCCGGGGAGGCATGGGCGCGGTGATGGGCGCCAAGCGGCTCAAGGCCGTCGTGGCGACCGGCCGCGCCTTCGAGATCAAGCCCGCCGACCCCGCGCGCTACGAACGGCTCAACGCCAAGGCGCGCCGGCACATCGGCCGCAACTCCTTCGTCCTGAACTACCGCGCCTACGGCACGAACTACGGCGTCAATCCCGGCGTCGACAAGGGCTTTGCGCCGGTGCGCAACTTCCGCGACCGCACCGACGAGCGCTGCCGCGCGCTGTCCGGGGAGGCGATGGCGGAGCGTTATGCGACCGAGCATTCGGCCTGCGCCCCCTGCGCGGTCCTCTGCGGGCACAAGGGCGTCTATCCCGACGGAAAGAAGCGCCACATCCCCGAGTACGAGACCATCGGACTCTGGGGCGGCAACATCATGAATTTCGACCCCGACATCGTCGGCGTCTGGAACGACAGGATGGGCGAACTCGGCCTCGACACGATCTCCTGCGGCGCGACGGTGAGCTGGGCGATGGAGGCCGCGGAAAAGGGCCTGCGCCCGAGCGCGCTCGCCTTCGGCCGCGTGGACAACATCGCGGCCGCGCTGGACGACATCGCGCACCGCCGCGGCGAGGGCGCGGAGCTCGCGCTGGGCTCGCGCGCCCTGGCCCGGCGCTACGGCGGCCTCGAGTTCGCCGCCCAGGTCAAGGGCATGGAGATGGCCGCCTACGATCCGCGGGCCGGCTGGGGCCAGGGCCTCAACTACGCCGTCGCGAACCGGGGCGGCTGCCACCTCAACGCCTATCCCATCGCGCTCGAGGCGCTCTTCGGCTACATCCCGCAGTATTCGCGGCTTTCCAAGGCGAGCTGGGTCGACTTCTTCGAGGATTTCTTCACCGCGGTCAATTCGACCCAGACCTGCCAGTTCTCGGCCTTCGGCTACCTCCTCGAGCCGCCGATCGCCAAGTACACGCCCAAGCCCCTCCTCAAGCTGGCGATGACCCTGATGCCGCGCGTCGCGCAGGCGGTGCTCGACTGGAGTTGCCTCTCCGGGCTCGTCGCCGCCATCACGGGGCGCCGCATAACGCCTCGCGGCTTCTACCTCGCGGGAAGGCGCGCCCACGTGCTCGAGCGGCGGATGAACTGCCACATGGGCGTGACGGCGGCCGACGACACCCTGCCCGCCCGCTTCCTGAACGAAGCCGCGACGAGGCACCCCGTGGAGAGCGTCGTGCCCATCGAGCCCCTCGTGAAGGCCTATTACCGCAGGAAGGGCTACGGCGCCGACGGCGTTCCCACGGCGCGCACGCTCCGCGCGCTCCGGATCGGGCCGCCGGCGGGCAGGGCCGCCGTCCGCGCGGAAGGCGCCTGATGGCCGCGGTCAATCCCGACGCCGACAGCCGGGAGCTGATCCTCGCCGCCGCCGAGGCCCTCGTCGCCCGCCGGGGCATCGACGCGGCGAGCCTGGCCGACATCGCCGCGGCGGCGGGCGTCTCCCGAGGCACCCTCTACTACCACTACCCCTCCAAGGACGAGCTCGTCCTCGACATAGCGGAACGCCACATGGCCGCGCTCACCGCCCGCATCGTGGCCCTGGCCAAGGAGTCGGGCCCCGAGGGAATCCCGGGCATGCTCGAAACCCTCGTGACCGAACTCCTCGCCGACGAGACCCGCTCGGCGACCCACATGCACCTCCTCCACTGCGCCTTCGAGGGCAAGGAGGCGGTGCGCGACCGGATGGCCGCGAGCTACCGCGGCTGGTTCGGCCTGGTGGCCGCCGAGCTTTCCCGGGCGGGCCTCGCGCCTGAGGCGACCGAGGAGGCGGGCCGCCTCGTCGTGGCCGTCCTCGACGGCCTCGTCATCCAGAAGAGGGTCCTCGGCCCGCGCGCCGGGATCGACGGACGAAGCGTCGCAGCCCTGCTAGCGGCGGCCCTCGGCCGCCCGACGGAGGGCGCCTGACCATGCCGCACAACGCATATGAAAGCCCTTCGGGGCGGGGAGCGAAGAACATGGATGCATCGATCGACAAAGCCTACCCGGACGTCCAGCCTCCCGGCCGGCCCGTCGCGAGGCTCTACGCGCGCGTCGCGCTCGGGCTCGTCGGCCGGGCCTTCGCCCTGGCGCAGCGCCTCGATCCGGACGTGCGGCGCGAGCTCGCGGACTTGCCCGCCGGCTTCGCCTTCGCGCTCCGGGTCCATCCGCGCGGCCCCTCGGCGGCGCTCAGGATGGGCGCCGACGGCAAGCTGCGCTACGTCGGCTTCGGCCCCGAGGCGCCGGAGGTGCTCATGCGCTTCCAGAACATGGCTTCCGCCCTTTCGGTCCTCACCTTTTCGGCGAGCGCCTTCGAAGTCTACGCGCGGAACGGGCTCGCCGTATCGGGCGACCTTCCCGCGACGATGGCCATCATCCGCGCCTTGGGGCTCGTGGAGACCCTTCTCCTCCCGCGCTTCGTCGTCAGGCGGGTCCTGAAGCGCGTCCCGGACATTCCCTTCCTCCGCAAGCACGGCGTCCGCGTCGCGCTCTATCTTTCGCTGCCCTTCGCGGGCCCGACCAAGGAGTAGACCATGAAACGCGGCGAATACTTCGAATTCCACAATCCCGTCAAAATCCTCGCGGGCAAGAGCGCCCTCGACTCCCTGCCGAACGAGCTCGAGCGCCTGGGCTCCAAGCGTCCCCTCCTCGTCACCGACAAGGGAGTGCGCGCGGTCGGCCTCCTCGACACCCTCCTCAAGGCCGCCGGCGAGTCTTCCCTCGTCCTCGGCGCCGTCTTCGACGACGTGCCTCCCGACTCCGGAACGCGCACCGTCGCGGCGGCCGCGAAGGTCTACCGGGAGAAAGCCTGCGACGGCATCGTCGCCGTCGGCGGCGGTTCGGTCATCGACACCGCCAAGGCGGTCAACGTCCTCGTCACGAAGGGCGGCGACGACCTCGTCGCCTATTCGGGCGCGGGCGCGATCACGGGCCGGCTTTCGCCCTTCCTCGTCGTGCCGACCACCGCCGGCACCGGCAGCGAATGCACCCTGGTCGCCGTCGTCCGCGACGACGAGCGGGCGCGGAAGCTCCTCTTCGTCTCGGCTTCCCTTCTCCCGGACGCGGCGATCCTCGATCCGCGCATGACGCTTACCCTGCCGCCCCTCGTCACGGCCGCGACCGGCATGGACGCCCTGACCCACGCGATAGAGGCGTCGATCTGCCTCGGGAAGAACCCGCTCTCCGACGTCTACGCGGACACGGCGATCCGCCTCGTCTCGGAGCGACTCGTCCACGTCGTCAGGAATCCCTCCGACACGGAGGCCAGGCTCGACCTGGCGGTGGCCTCCACGATGGCGGGCATCGCGTTCTCCAACTCCATGGTGGGCCTCGTCCACAGCCTCGGCCACGCGACAGGCGCGGTCTGCCACGTGCCGCACGGCGTCGCGATGAACATCTTCCTTCCCCACGCGCTCGAGTACAACCTCGAAAGCCGCGCCGCGGAGATCGGCCGCCTCCTCCTGCCCCTCGCGGGTCCGGAAGCCTACCACCGCACGCCCGAGGCCGGCCGGCCCGCGGCCGCGATCGCCCGCGTCAGGGAACTGCAGGATACCTTGTCCGGACTCGCCAAGCTCCCCCGCCGCCTCTCCGAGACGGGCAAGGTCGGCAAGGAACACCACGCGGCCATCGCCCGCGCCGCGATCGACGACGCCTCTATCGCCTACAACCCCGCGGAGGCGACCCTCGCGGATTGCCTGGCCCTCCTCGAGCGGGCCGACTGATCCCGATCCACCGCTCGGACTTGATGCGCCGAAGCCTCCGGGGGTAGCATCGCCCCCGGAGGATCCATGAGCGCCTACGAGAGGAATTTCGTCGTCACCGCCCGCGATGTCGACCCGCAAAACCGCGTCCGCGCCGACGCCGTGGCGGTCATGCTCCAAGAGAGCGCCGCCCACCACGCCGACGCCTGGGGCATGTCCATCCCCTCGCTCAACCGCGAAGGACGGACGTGGGTCCTCGCGAGACTCGCGATGGAATTCGGCGGCAGGCCGGGCTGGAAAGAGGAACTCCGCGTCGAGACCTGGTCCCGCGGCTTCCGCGGCCACGTCGCGACGCGCGACTATCTCGTGAGCGCGGCGGACGGCGGAGTGGTGGCCCGCGCCACTAGCGTCTGGTTCGTCATCGACCTAGCCACCCGGCGCCCCGTCCGCCTCGACGAATACGGGACGCGCGGCGCCCACGATCCGGACCGGACCGCCGGCGTCGACGAGCCGGGCAAGCTGGCTCCGCCCCCGCAGGGCGCAGCGGAGACCTTCCTCAAGGTCCGCGCGAGCGACCTCGACCTGAACGGCCACGTCAACAACTCCCGCTACATCGAATGGCTGTACGAAGCGGTGCCGGCGAGCGTCCTCCAGTCCCGGCGCATGTCCCGGCTGGAACTGCACTTCCTCGCCGAGACCCATTATCCGGGCGACATCCTCATCCGCCGCGCCGCGGAACCCGGCGCCGCGAACGGCGCCGCGAACGGCGCAGCGTCCGCGGAGGAACTCGGCTTTGTCCATTCGATCCTCCGCCCCGACGGCGTGGAGGCGGTCCGCGCCCGGAGCCGCTGGTCCTGAAACGGGTTGCGCCGGAGGAGCCGAGAGCCTAGACTGATGGCCGGACGCGGCCGCAGGGCGCGCTCCGCCGCAAGGAGGACGAGATGAGCACGCGGAGAACGATTTTCACGAGCGCTTCGGAAGACCGGCTGGAAAGGCTCATCGCCGAGCGGCTCAAGCCGGGCGCGGACAAGAAGCGCATCGACGAGCGGATCTGGGACCTTTTCGGCGAGGACTGGTGCGTCATGTTCACCGACCTCTCGGGCTTCTCGCGCCGCGTCGCCGAATTCGGCATCATCCATTTCCTGCAGACCATCCAGGAATCGGAGCGCCTGCTCGTGCCCATCATCGAGGACCACGACGGCTTCCTCCTCAAGGTCGAAGGCGACAGCTTCCTCGTGATCTTCCGCAACGCGCACAAGGCCCTGCGCTGTTCGGTGGAAATGCAGCGCGCCCTCGCGGCCTACGACGCCGGCAAGCCCGACGAGGAAAAGGTCCTTCTTTGCGTCGGCCTCGGCTACGGCCGGATGCTCCGGATCGGCGACACCGACGTCTACGGCACCGAGGTGAACGCCGCGAGCAAGCTCGGCGAGGACCGGGCCAAGGCCTGGGAAATCCTCGTCACGGGAGCCGTGCGGGACCAGTGCGAGGGAGCGGCCGGCATCGCCTTCACCGAGTTGGGCGAGCCGCCTTCGGGTTGCGACCGGGCCTACAAGGTCGAGTACGAGCTAAAGGCGTCCGGGACAAGGCGGCCCTGATCCGGGCTAGCGCCGGGCCCGGCGGCGCTCCACCTTCGGCCCTCCCGGTCCGGGCGCAACCGCTATCCGCGTCGCCCTTGGCCGCGCCGCCCGGACGAAGGCGGCCAGGTCCAGGGCAGCCGGGCCGAGGACCTCGTCCGGGTCGTAGGCCAGGTCGAGCTCGGAGCGCGCCCCTTCCGCCACGGCCCTGCCCCAGGCGCCGTTGAACCGAACGATGTCGCGCAACGCGGGCAACAGCCGCTCCGCGCCCCGCGCGCGGTACTCCCCTTCCAGGAAGGCCAGCTGCGACGCCTCGATCTCCGTCCCCGAAAGGCCGGCCGCGGCGGAAGCCCCGCCGGGCCTCGCCGCCAGGCTCTCCCCGAAGCGGGCCAGGAAGACCGAGGGCCGCGCCTTGAGCGGCTTCAGCGCCTGCAGGAACCAGGCGACGGCGCGGCCGCGGCTGTAGAAGAGGTCGCAGGCGGCCGCGAGGCGCCCCGCGCGGGCCATCGCCTCGGCCGGGAAGCCGGGCGTCGCCGTGACGAGGTAGGGCGGCTCCGGATCGGCGGCCAGGCCGTATTCCCCTGCCCGCTCCGCGAGCTCGGTGCCCGGCAGGACCGCGAGCGGAAAGACGTCGAGGTGGTTCGGCATGAGGCCGAGGGCGAAGTCGACGCTCCGCCCGAAACCTGCGGGGTCGTCGCCGGGGAGGCCGTAGATGAGGTCGAGGCCGAAGACGGCGCCCGCCTCGTTGAGATAGCCGATCCGGCGCGAAAAGTCCGCGGGATCGA
The DNA here is from genome assembly GCA_016794765.1 of Spirochaetaceae bacterium. GTDB lineage: Bacteria > Spirochaetota > Spirochaetia > Treponematales > Rectinemataceae > JAEUJG01. The sequence goes on from JAEUJG010000186.1 coordinate 17,247, forward strand.
GCTTCCGGCCGACCTTGGCTGAAACCTCGGGCACCGCGCTCTGAAGCCCTATCTGCAGGGAACAATCGATCGAGGCGAAGCGGCGCGCGAGGTCGCGGTCGAGGAACTCCGCCCGCACCTCGAACTTCCAGTGGATCCCCGCGCCGCGCCTTTCGATGAGGGCCAGGAGTTCCTTCGCGCGCGCGCGGTCGGCGTTGAAGGTGGGATCGAGGACGAAGACCTGCGGGACCTCCGCGCCGCCCGAACGCGCGGCCTTGGCGAAGAGCTCGAGCTCGGCCTCGACGCGGGCGCGGGGAAAGCGGCGGAGACCCGTCTCGCCCTTGCCTTCGTAGCAATAGGCGCAGCGGAAGGGACAGCCGCGCGTCAGCTCCCAGAGGGCGCCGCCGCGCGCGGCGGGATCCAGGAGGCCCGCGAGCCAGGGCGAGGGCAGGACCGCGAGGTCCTCCGCGGGCGCCCGCCGCGAGGCCTCCGGCCGGCCGGGAAGAGCGACGCCTTGGATTTCGCACAACGCGCTCTCGAGTGAACGCGCGCGGGCCGCGGGGCCGGACCCGGCGACGGGCGGGGCCTTGGCCGCGGCGTCGAGGACGCGGATCGTCGCGCCCTCGCCCTCGCCGCGGATCGCGAAGTCGATGTCGCCGGCGGCGAGGAGGGGCCCGGGATCGGCCGTGGGCTCGGGGCCGCCGGCGAAGAGGAGGAGGTCCGGCGCCCCGGAGCGGAGGAGGGCGGCGACCTCCGCTACGCGGCGGCGGTTCCAGGCATAGACGGAAAAG
>JAEUJG010000192.1 GCA_016794765.1 Spirochaetaceae bacterium
CCTCCTGGTGGGCGAAGACCGTCTTGCCGGCGAGGAGAAAGCGCCGGGTCGCCTCAAGAACCCTTTCGCAGCCCGCTTCGTCCGTCGTCGTCGCGGCGGCCAGGCTCGCCAGCACGTCGGCCGCGTGGGCCGGCGCGTGGGCCCAACCCTTCCCCGGCACGAAGCCGCGAAGGTCCCGCTCTCGGGTTGCGTAATCGCCCATCGAGTCGGCGATCGCCGACACCGCCTCCGGCGACAGGCCTCCCGCGGCCATGGTCCGCTTGAGGAGGCAGTCGAGGATCAGGGCGGAAAAGCTCCGCCTGAAGACTCGGTCGCCCTCGGCCTCACCCAACCCGAAAAACAGGAAATCCCGGGAGAGGAGACGAGCCGCCAGGGCCTCCATCGCCGCGGGCCCAACCAGGCCGCGCCCGATCCACTCGGCTGCGGCCTCGTAGAAAAGCGAGTCGCGGAGCTCGGGATCCAGGGAGCCGAGCAGCTCGAGGTTGGCCTCGATGAACGCGGCTGCGCCTCCCGCCGGTTCGGGATGGCCGGCCGCCGCGAGGGCCCTGAGCCGATCGCGGATACTGGTTTCTTCTTCGTTCTCCATGCCCCTCGCCTTCCCTTCCCGCCGCGCCGCCGAATCTCGTTTTGGCGCCCAGGCAATTCCTCGTCCCTCGGCGCCGTGCCGCCGGCCCCGCCCTTCCGCCCAGGCCCGGCCGCAGCCGGGGCCGGTGCAGGGACCAGGGCCGGAGCCGGGGCCGCAAGCACCCAAGCCTAACGGATTAAGGTCACCCGCGCGATCTTGCCCTTCGCCGTCTCGTAGATGGCGACGACCGAAAGCGTCGCGGGCCCGAGGCCCTCGACCCTTTCATCGTCGATGACGACGGCGCCCTTCACTATCCTCGAGGCTATCCGGGCCCGGAGCCCTTCGTTCCGGAAGCGTTCGGCGTAGCGCGTCCTCAGGGCTTCGATCCCCTTGAGCTCCGGCTCCTTGGATCCGAACGCGAAAATCTCGACATCCTCGGCGTAGCATGCCGCGAAGCCGTCCAGGTCGTGCGCGTTGTAGCGCTCAAGCTGCCTCTCCACGATTTCCTCGGCGTCCATGCTTCCTCCCGTCCTCGCACCCGGGCGCGATCAGCGCGACGTGCCGCGACGCCCCACGCCGGCCGCGCCACTCCGGCTTAAGGCGCGGCGCGGCGCGCTCCGCCGGCCCCGCGCGCCGGCCCAGCCGTCCGCGCCGCACAACGCGTCATCCGGCGGCGCCTAGCGCGCCAGCTCGTACCCGGCCGCGAGCTCCGCCTCGAGCCCGGCCAGCCCCGTGAACACGTGGCCCCGCATGCCCACGGCCCGCGCGCCCTCCACGTTGACCGCCAGGTCGTCGATGAACAGGCAGTCCTCCGCGGCCTCGCCGAGCCGCTCCAGGCAGAGCCTGAAGATCGCGGGCTCGGGCTTGAGGAGGCGGTGCTCGCAGGAGAGGATCGCGACGTCGAAGTCCGCGAGCCAGGGCGCGTTCGCCTTCAGTTGCCGCACCCCCTCCTCGTGGGTGTTCGAAAGGAGGGCCAGGCGGCGGACCTCCCCGCGGCGCGCCCGGATGAAGGCGAGCATCGCCTCGTTCATGTTGAACCAGCTCGCCACGTCCAGCCGCTTCAGCTCCTCGAGGAGGGCCTCGTCCACGCGGACGCCCAGGCGCTCCCCGACGCCGCGCCAGTACTCGGCGGGTCCCGCGTCGCCGCGGTCGTAGGCGTCGCGCCCCGCGGCGTAGGCCGCCGCGAGCGCGCCGCGCTCCGCCCCGCCCAGCGCGGCCGCCATCGCGGCCGCGGCGGAGGCGTCCTGCGGCAGCGTGATCACGTTGCCGAAGTCGAACACGAGCGACGTTATGCGCTTCTTCACCCTAGCGCTCCGTGGCCTTCTCGACGAGCTCGAACAGGGCGGGCATGAGCTGCTTCTTCCGCGACAGGATGTCCTTGAGGACGAAGACGCCGGGCTCCACCTTGGGGTAGCCGACCAGGGCCAGGAAGTCGCGGTCGGCGTCGATCACGAGGAGGCTCGTGAGATCCGTGATGTCGGTCACCATGATCGCGGAGAGATAGTAGCTTCCCTCGCGCCGCAGGGCCTGGAGCCCCGCCAGGATCTCCGCGCGCCGCTCCATGATCTCCGCCGTGTCGGAGACCTCGACCTGGCTCACGCTCATGCGCTTGCCGGAATTCTCGTACTCCTTCAGGTCCAGGCGGATGATCTCCGCCGCCGGCCTGGAGGCGACCTCGGAGGCGGAGCCCATGATGTCCTTGCCCAGGGCCTCGATCTCGAGGTCCGTGATGTTCGCCAGGTACTCCGCGACCTCGCGGTCCACGTCGGTCGTCGTCGCGGAGCGCAGGACGAGCGTGTCGGAGAGGATGCCGCAGAGGAGGACGGAGGCCAGGTCCCGCGGCAGGGGCACGCGCTGCTCGCGGTACATGTTCGCCACGATCGTGCTCGTGGAGCCCACGACGCGGTTGATGAAGGTGATGGGGTACTTCGTGGAGAAGGAGCCGAGGCGGTGGTGGTCGATCACCTCCAGGACCCGGTAGTTCTCGATGCCGTCCACGGCCTGGGAGAACTCGTTGTGGTCGACCATGATGATCTCCACGTTCGGTTCGCGGATCAGGTCGCCCTCGGAGAAGATGCCCACGACCTGCCCGTCCTCGTCGATGACCGGCACCGAGCGGCTCGGGCTCCCGGAGAGCGCCTTGCGCGCCGTCTTGATCCAGTCGGTCCGGAGGACGGGCGTGATGCCGGTGTCGCCCATCGTGCCGACGGGCGTCGAGTAGATGACGAGGAGCGCGGTGCTCGACGTGTCGTAGGGCGACACGAGGAGGGACACCTTCCGCTCCTCCGCCAGCTCGCGGAGCTCCTTCCGCACCAGGTTGCCGTTCGTCACGATCAGGGCGCGCACGCCGGCCTCGATCGCGAGCCGCTGCACGTCCTCGCGGTCGCCCACCAGGACGACCTTGTTCCCCGCCGGCTCGGCCTTGAGGTGCCGCTCGAAGCTCGCCGTCTCCAGCGCCGCGACCACGAGCCGCGCCTTGAAGAACTCGTCCTCCGCGAAGGTGACGAGGGGCTGGGCCTTCACCGTCTTCACGAGGTGGCCCACGCTCGTGGGGATGACCGCCTTCTTGTGCGGGTTGATCTTCGTGAGTATGTTCTCCGCGAAGGCGCCGTAGTGGAGCATCGATGCGTAGCGGCCCGCCGAGTTGACGATGGGCAGGGACTTCGAGTCCGCCTTTCCCATCAGGGACAGGGCCTCCCAGAGCGGCGTCGTGTCGCGCACCGTCTCCGCGGGTCCCGACAGCCAGTACTCGACCTTCGGGATGAGGTCGGGCACGAATTCGGGCAAGGTCACGCCGAAGCGCTCGAAGATGTATTCGGTCTGCGGGTTGACGGCGCCGGCGCGCGCGGCGCGCGCCTCGGCCATGCCCTGCGCCCGCTTCAGGTTCGCGTAGGCCGTCGCCGCGACGACGGAATCGGTGTCGGGATTCTTGTGCCCGAGCACGTAGACGGTCTTTTCCAACAAGGCCCTCCGAGGCTGTTCATCCGGTCGTGCCGGCGGCGCGGCGCGGGGATCGACGATCCCGCGCCCGCCGCCCCAATGTCATTCCGCTTCGAAGAGCGAGATCGACCTCGCCGCGAAGCGCGCGGTCCCCCCGCCCCGCTCCAGGCGCTCCACCAGGGGCCGCCCGCGGTCGTGCGTCCCGGAAGCCGCCTCGTAGGGCCGGTCCCCCAGGTTCGCGACGCCCCGAACCCGCCCGTCCCGGCTCTTTAGGGAGAAAACGTCCCGCTCCAGGCGCTCGGCGCCGAACTCGAGCCCGGCCAGCGCGTCGTAGAGCCCGATCGTCCGCGCGGTGAAGGCCGCGGCTCCCGGCTCCCGGGAGTCGGCGGCGGAGTCCGAGAACATGATCTGCGAGGCCAGGAGGAAGTCGACCAGGGCCACGAGCTCCTTCTCCGCCTCGCCGAGCGCCATGCCCCGCTCGCGGCAGAAGACCACGTCCGGGTCGTTGACGAAGACCGTCCCGTCCAGGAGGGAACGCCCGATTGTCGCCAGGAGGTTCGTGTAGGCCGCCGGCCTGCCCTCGTGGAAGACGGCCTTGAGGACCGGCCACTCCCAGCTCTCCCGCGTGTCCGCGCCGATCCGCATGAGCGGGAAGTGCCGGAAGGAGGCCTCGAGCGGCGCCCCGCAGCCGAGCCAGGCCACCGGCCGGCCCCGCCGGTCGGCCACCCGGGACGTTATGCGGCCGATCACCCGCTCGTAGTGCTCGTGCGCCGCGCCGCCCCGCGCC
>JAEUJG010000227.1 GCA_016794765.1 Spirochaetaceae bacterium
TTCCGCCGCGGCGGCGACAGCCGCGTCGGCTTGCGTTGCGGTCTCCGGCGCCGCGGGCGCTTCAAGCTCGGCGGTCTCGGCCGCCGTGCGTTCCGCGGCAAGCTTTTCGGCGGCGAGCCTTTCGGCCTCGGCCGTTTCAGCCGCAAGTTTATCGGCGGCGAGCTTTTCCGCCGCGGCGCGAGCGGCGTCGGCCGCGCGCTTTGCCGCCGCGAGCCGCTCGGCCTCCGCGGCGCGGCGTTCCGCTTCCTGGGCTAGGCGGGCCGCCTCCGCGTCGGCCTCCGCCTTCAGCTTGGCCCTCGCGGCCATCTCGGCCTCGCGCAAGGCCGCCGCTTCCGCTTCGGCCCGGGCGGCGGCGGCCTCGTTCGCGAGCTTTGCGATGGCGGCGGCCTCGACCTCGCGGGCGGCGGCGGCGCGCTGCTCTTCGAGTTCGCGGTCTTCGGGCAGGGCCTCGGCTATCGTCGGCGCGGCCGCGGAAGCCGATGCATCCGGGCCTTGCGGCGGATTCAGCAAGAGGGAGAAGCCGGACGCCGGAGCGGGCGCCACCGCCACCTCCGGCGCCGCGGGGTCCGCCGCCTGGGCGACGGTAGCCTGCTCGGGCTCGTCGGCGATCGTCGGCGCGCCCGACTCCCCTTCGGAGGCCGGCGCCGCGACGACGGCCTCGACGGACGGCATGGGATCGGGCCCGGTCGGAGGGACGACGGCCGCCACGGATGGACCGGCGGCCGCGACTCCCATGAAACCTTCCTGCGAGGGAGAAGGCGGCGCTGAATAGCCCGGCGCGGCCTCGACCGACGCCACCGGCGCCGCGGCGCTCGGCGCGGCCTGCGCGGCAGGCGCGGCCGGCATCGGCGCGGGCACCGGCGCCTTGACGACGGCGGGCGCGGGCTTGGGAATCGCCCAACGCGTCGAGGATAGTCGGTCGGCCAGGGACCAGGCCCTGCCCTCCCCGCCGTAGGTCGAGGCGAGGTAGCCGAACTTGGCGGCCAGGCCGGGATCGAGGGCGCGGAGGCGCTCGTATTCGCGGTCGGAGGCGTCGAAGCGCTCCAGTTCGTAATAGGACCGCGCAAGGCCGAGGGCGGCCAACGCGTCGGCCGGTTCGAGCTTCCGGGCCCATTCGTAATAGGTCAGCGACAGCTCGTAGTCCTTGCGGATGAAGGCCACGTTGCCCAGGTTCACCCAGGCGGGCTCGAAGCCTTCCTTGGCCGCCTTGGAGAGCTCGCGCCAGGATTCCTTGAGCATGCCCGCGCGCCCGTAGAGGATGCCGAGCTCGTTGTCCCGCCCGGGACCCGGGGCCGCGCCGGCGACCAAGGTCTTGACGCGTTGCTCGATCTCCCGCGCGATGTAGCGGTCCATCGCCATGTCGAAGGCCTGCATCGCCATGGCCGGATCGGGCAGGGAGAAGCGCGGGTTGACGTCGGGGATGCCGACGGAGGGATAGAGACGCCAGGCCTCCGCGAGCGGATACAGCTTGGCCTGGCCCTGCCGCGCGTTGTCCGCCCATTCCTTGGCGCCGACGCGCCAGGCCTTGGCGAAGCCGTCCTTCACCATCGTGATCTCCACCGGCAGCCAGACCTTGCCGCCCTCGCGGATCACCAGGCCCTGGTCGTAGAAGGCGTCGCGCGCCTCCTCCTCGCCCAGGGAAAGGGCGAAGGCCATGTAGATGTGCCCCGGGATCGTGATGAAGGCGGTCTCCACGCCGAGGGAGGAGAGGAGGGAGCAGAAGAGGATGGAGAGGTCGTCGCAGTCGCCGCCGCGGTAGGCCAGGGTCTGGTAGGGGTACTGGAGGTAGTCGACCGAGCTGCCGGAGGCGGACTTCTCGACATAGGAGCTCGAGGGATCGACGACGTAGTTCACGCCGAAGAGCCTGAGCGATTCGAAGAGGCTCGCCGCGTACTGCAGGTTGGGATCCACGCCGCCGCGGAGGCGGTCGCGCGCGATGCCCTGGCCGAAGCGGGCGAACCAGAGCACGGCCGGATCCTTGGGGGAGACGAAGGCCGCCGCGCGCCGGTCGTCGTCCCAGTTCATCGCGTTGCGGTGATACATGCGGAGGTCGATCGGATGCCGGACCTCCCTCTTGGAGCCGACGAGCCGGTACTCGACGATGGCCTCCGAGGGCAGGAGCGAAGTCTCCGTCGCGGCCAACACCTCTTCGCTGAACAGGGCGCGCAAGGGGACCTCGACGCTCGCTCCGGGCGCGAGTTTCGCGGCGCCGCCCAGTTCCTTCGGCCTCGCCATGTAGCGGCTGGAGACGAAGGAGACGCGGAGGTCGGTGATCTCGCCCTCCTCGCCGTTCGTGACGCGGAGGCTGCCGAAGGGGTTTTCGTCGTAGTAGCCGTGGAAGACCGGGAAGACCGGCTCGAGGGCGGCGGTTTCGACAAGGACCCTTGTCGCGGAGGAGCCGAGGGCCGAGGGCCTGACGGTCAGGACCAGGCCCGCGTTGGCCGCGTTGAGGAGGGCGCCGCCCGGCCCGCCGTACCAGGAATAGCCGCCGCCGAGGGAGAGCGTCAGGGCGGGGGACAGGCGGAAACCGAACTCGCCGCGCGCCGACAGGCCGAGGCCCGACGCGGGCAGGCTGCCCCACTTCGCGTTGAAAACGCCGCCCGAACCCTCCAGCCGGAGAAGCCAGCGCGGCAGGGGCCTTAACTCCAGGGCCAGGCCGAGGCCCGCGTCGCCGAGGGCCAGGGGCGCGAGTCCGCCTATCGCGACGCTTCCCGTGCCCGCGCGCGCGGAGAGGGAGAGGAAGTCGAAAAGGCGGTATTCCAGGGCGGCGCCCGCCCGGTTCCCGAGGCCGAAGAAGCTCTCGTCGCCCAGGATGGGAATGAGGAGGTCGCCCGTCGCCCTGACGGTCAGCCGCTCGGCGACGCCCGGCGGCCCGCCCGGCGCGGGATTGGGGGCGGGGCTCGGCCCGGCGCCCGCCAAGGGCGCCGCCGGGAGCGCGGCCGCGGCCAGGAAAAGCGCGGCGGCGACCAGGGCGGCGCGGGCGCCCGCCTTGCCTCCGGCGTCCGCGGTCCTTCGTTCGCCGGAGTTCACTCCTCGTTCTCCCAGGACATGAGTCCGCCGCGGTCGGCCGCGGAGGAGGAAGCTCGGGAGGCGGAACCGTCGATGCGCGAGGAAAGATAGGCGTAGCGGTCGCCGAGGGCGGGATCCAGGCGGATCGCCTTGGCGAAGAACTCGTCCGCCTCGGCGTAGGCGTCAAGTTCGTACTTGGCCCGCGCCAGGCCGATGAGGGCCGACTTGTTCTTGGGATCGCGCCTCAGCGCCTCCTCGTACCAGCGCACGGCTTCCTCGTAGTTCTTCTTGAGGAAGGCGGCGTTGGCCAGGTTGGTGACGGCGGGGCCGTAGCCCTTGGCCTCGGCCTTGCGGAACTCCGCCTCGGCCTCGTTGAGGAGGCCGTAGCGCGCGTAGAGGATGCCGAGGGAGTTGCGCTGCCGGCCCGTGCCGCCGTCGGGGCCGAGTTCCGCCAGGATGCGCGCCGCGCGCGGCTCGACCTCGCGGGAGACGAAGCGGCCGATGGCGTTCTCGAAGGCCAGGGAGAGCTGCGCCT
>JAEUJG010000328.1 GCA_016794765.1 Spirochaetaceae bacterium
TGGCTACCCCTGGAGACGACGCTTCAAGGGAACAGCTTCACCGCGGCCTGGGGCGAAGGAGCCCGACAATGGCGCGAAGGCCTCGCGAAGCGCGCCGCCGCCCTCTTTCCGATCCGCGAGGCCTGGGAGCGATACCCGGCCGTCGTCCTTCCCGGCGAGCCCGTGCCCGCGGTCCTTCCCGGAGAAAAGGCCATGCGCGACGGCTTCCGCGCCGAACTGGCCTTGTTGGTTTCCCGGGAGCTCGAGGAGCGCGTCGCCTCGCTGCAGGCCGAGTTCCGCCGCTCAGGGGATGCGGCGACGCTCAACCGGCTCGGCGTCCTCTACGCCCGCTTTGGCCAGCTCGACAAGGCCGAGGCGCAGTTCCTCGAGTCGGCGCGAAGGAAGGAGACCGCCGCGGTCCGCTTCAACCTCGGCAGCCTTTCCTTCGCGCGGGCCAAGTACAAGGACGCGCTGGCCCACTACGAGCGGGCCTTGGCCGTCGGCCGGAACGACGATCCCAAGACTCTCCTGGCGATAGCGCGAACCCAGTCCGAACTCGGGCGCCGGGAAGCCGCGGCGGCAACCTTCGACCGTTTGCGGGCGCGTGATCCCGCGCTCGCGGAGCGCTTCGCCTACCTCGGCCTGGCCGCCGAGGCGACGGGCCGCGCCGGCCAGGCGGAAGCCGGCGGAAGGAGCCTCGAATGGCTGGAATGAACATACACAAGCGCCCCGCCGCGCTCCTCGCCGCGGCAGCCCTGATCCTCGCCGCGTCCTGCGTCGAGCCCCTGGACCTCGTGTCCGTCCTCGAGCAGCGCATCGAGGAGGCGAACTATGTCCCGACGGGAAAGCTTGCGGTTTATGTAAACGGAGTCGCCAAGGAGGACGGGAGCTCCATCTCCTTGCCCGGAGTCCCCGCCACCGCGACCAGCAATGTCAGCATCGTCCTCGCCAACGAGGGCGACGGCGTCCTCAGGCTCACGAGCGATCCGCCCGCCGCGCTGGGCGGCGACGACGCGGCGGCGTTCGCGCTGAACGCCCAGCCCGCCGTCGTCTTGCCGCCAGGCGCCGAATTGACCCACTCCCTGTTCTTCAAGCCGGCGAGCGCGGGTTCGAAGAAGGCGACATTGGCCTTCGCGAACGACGGCAGGTCGTCGCGCGCCTTCTCCCTCTCCCTCTCCGGAAACGCGGGTTCCACGCCCGCTCCCGCGATGGAGCTTTCGCTCGCGGGCATCGCGGTCGGCAGGGGCTCCACCAGGGACTTCCCGAAGACGATTCGGACCAAGACGAGCGCGTCACTCGAGTTCCAGATACGCAACGGCGGGACCGCCATCCTCGGCGGCTGCTCGGTCGGCGTCTCCGGCGCGGACGCGTCTGCCTTCTCGGTCACGCAATCGCCCGCCGCGACGGTCGCGGCCGGCGCGTCGACGTCCTTCCGGCTCGCCTTCTCCCCCGCGGCGGCCAGATTCCATTCGGCCATCGTGACGGTGAACAGCGATGATCCCAATTATCCTCAGTATTCCTTCAATGTCTCGGGTGAGGGCACCGAATGGCACGGCATCGCGGTCCTCGATTCCTCTGGCGATGTCGGCGCGGGGACATCGCTCGGCGCGGCGGGCTCCATCGTGTCGCTCGCCTACGTCGACACCACGAGTCAGAGCCTCAAAATCAAGCGGTCTTCCGACGGGAGCCTTTCCTGGTCGTCGGCGTATTCCCCCGATCCCGGCGCGGGAGCGGTCGCGCCCTCCCTCGTACTCGCCGGCGCGGACGTCTATGTAGCGTACAAGGCGGGCGCGGATCTGCGCGTGGTCAAGGGCTCGGGAGGCATCGCCTGGGCGATGCCGGACGTCGTCGATACAAGCGTGACCTCCCTCGCGGGCGACGCCGCCTTGGCATGGGACGGTACCAGCTTGCTCGTGGGCTATGGCAGAGATCCTTACCTCGCAAACAACGATATATACATTGCTGTCTCGGTGAACGGACTGGACTGGACAAGCTCCAGGGTGTCGTCAACCAGGAGGGGCATCGCCACGGCCGTCGGGACCAAATCCGGTGCCGGAGGGCTGTTCTCCGCCACGAGCTACGGTTCCAGGCTTTGGATCGACAACCATGTGACCGGCGCCTGGATTTCCCGCGAAGTCGGCACTGCGGCCACTTCCGGTCCCGACCTCGTCATGGCCTCCGATACGAAAGCCCTCATCGTCTACCGCGAGACGCCCGCGCAAGACGTAAAGTTCGTCGCGCGGGAACGCAAGCTCAACGGGGCTAGCTATGATTTGCTGGGGAGCGCTCCCGTGACAGTCGACTCCGGGGTAGACGTCGGCTCCGCCTCCATCGCATGCGCTCCGGGAGGAGGAACGATCTATGTCAGTTACTACGATGCGACCAACAAGGACTTGAAGCTCGCGAAATCGACTGACGGAGGCGCCCATTGGTCCCTCCAGACCGTGGACGCATCGGGCGATGTGGGGCAGTACAGCTCCGTGGCCGAGGAGGGCGGTAATGTCTACATCTCCTACTACGACGCGACGAACAAGGATCTGAAGCTGGCGAAATCGATCGACGGCGGAGCGGGCTGGTAATCATGCGGCCGCGTCGGCCGCGGGCTTGACGGGCGGGATTTTGCGATCCCCTCCCTGGTCCCGCGCTTTGCCTTCTCGCCGGGGGCTGGGTATCTTGGGAATAGGCATATCGCCCCGCCAAGATCGTCCTCGACAAGGAGAAGGTCATGGAAAATTCTCGGCTCCTGTCCCTCGTCGCCATTCTGGCTCTCGCCCCGGCCGCCCTCTTCGCCCAGGCCTTCCTTGACGTGGAGGGCGGAACCGCCTTCACGGGCTACAACGACGTCCGCATCCCGAGCGCCACGGGCGACCTTGTTTCGCTCAAGACCGAGATCGCCTCGGCGCCGGCCTTGGCCCTGCGGGTCCGGACGGGCTACACCTTCGGCGGGCGCCACACGGTGCTGGCCTTGGCCGCGCCCTTGAACGTTTACGGTTCCGGCACCCTGGCCCGTACGATCAGCTACCAGGGCGTCTCCTTCCCCGCGGGCACGGAGGTCTCCTCGCTCTACCGCTTCGACTCCTTCCGCTTGGGCTACCGCTACGCCTTCGTGAAGAACGACGCGCTCGCGCTGGCCGCCGGCCTCACGGGCAAGCTCCGGAGCGCCGACATCGCGATCTGGAGCGCCTCGGCCTACGCCCACCGGGGCGACCTCGGCGTCGTGCCCCTCCTGAGCCTCCTCGTCGAGTGGCGCTTCACGGAGCCCTTCAGCCTTCTCCTCGACGCGGACGCCCTCGCGTCGCCCTTCGGTCGGGCGGAGGACGCCCTCCTGGCCCTCCAGTACCACCCATCGGAGCGGGTGGCCGCCCGCATCGGCTACCGGATCCTGGAGGGCGGTTCGGAGGGCGGCGGCAACGTCTACACCTTCGCGCTCTTCCATTACCTGACGGCGGGCCTGCGGGTGGAGCTCTAGCGGCGAAGGGCGAGCTCCGCCGCGCCCGTTCGGGGCCGCGGGACCGCGGAGTCCTGCCGTGCCCCCGCCGACAAAAGAAGCGGGGGCAGCGGAGAAGCCCGGAGAAAGCGCGACGGCGCCGCGTGGGCGCCGTCGTGCTTTCGAGGACTTCGGAGCGAGGGGAGACGCGGGAGCATCAAGGCGCGCGGAGCGCCTCGGGCATCCCGGTTCTCCCCCTTTCCTTACTTCCCGAGCTTGTTTTTCTTGCAGAACTCGTCGAGGACCTCGGTGAGGTTGGGGCTGCCGATCTCCTGGAGATCGTAGCCGACCTTGACCGTGGGCTTCTGGATCTTGACGATGCGGTTCAGGTCGATCGGGGTCGCGATGACGACGGTGTCGCAGTCGGTCTTGTTGATCGTGGCCTCGAGGTCCTTCACCTGCTGGTCGCCGTAGCCCATGGCGGGGAGGAGGGTGCCGATGTTCGGGTAGATCTTGAAGGTCTCGGCGAGCTTGCCCACGGTGTAGGGGCGGGGATCGACGAGTTCCTTGGCGCCGAACTTGCGGGCCGCGACGGTGCCGGCGCCGATCTTCATGTGGCCGTGGGTGAGGGTCGGGCCGTCCTCGACGACGAGGCAGCGCTTGCCCTTGATGAGCTCGGGCTTGTCCACGCTGATGGGGGAGGCGCCGTCGATGACGAGGGCCTTGGGGTTGATCCGCTCGATGGACTCGCGGACGGTCTGGATGCCCTCGGGACCGGCGGAGTCGATCTTGTTGATCACGACGACGTCGGCCATGCGGAGGGTGCACTCGCCGGGGTAGAAGGAGGTCTCGTTGCCGGGGCGGTGGGGGTCGGCGACGGTGATCATGAGGTCCTGCTTGTAGAAGGGGAAGTCGTTGTTGCCGCCGTCCCAGAGGATGACGTCGGCCTCCTTCTCGGCCTCGCGGATGATGGCCTCGTAGTCGACGCCGGCGTAAATGACGTTGCCGCGGACGACGTGGGGCTCGTACTCCTCCATCTCCTCGATGGTGCACTTGTGCTTCTTGAGGTCCTCGACCGTGGCGAAGCGCTGGACCTTCTGGGCGACGAGGTCGCCGTAGGGCATCGGGTGGCGGATGGCGACGACCTTGAGGCCCTTCTCCATGAGGAGCTGGACGATCTTGCGGGAGGTCTGGCTCTTGCCGGCGCCGGTGCGGACCGCGCCGACGGCGATCACGGGCTTGGTGGACTTGATCTGGGTGTCCTTGGGGCCGAGGAGGGAGAAGGCGGCGCCCGCGGCGTTGACGATGGCGCTCATGCCCATGACGTGGCTGTAGGGGACGTCGGAGTAGGCGAAGACGCACTCGTCGACGTTGTGCTCCTTGATGAGCTTGGGAAGGTCGGCCTCGAGGTAGATGGGGATGCCGGCGGGGTAGAGCTTCCCGGCGAGCTCGGCGGGGTACTTGCGGCCGGCGATGTCGGGGATCTGCGCGGCGGTGAAGGCCACGACGTTGTAGTTCTCGTTGTTGCGGAAATAGGTGTTGAAGTTGTGGAAGTCGCGGCCCGCGGCTCCGATGATGATGACGTTTCGCTTCGCCATTGTATGTTCCTTCCTTTTGCAGGCGGGGTTCGGCCCCCCCTTTCGGGACGGGCCGCGGGCAGTATAAACCCCTATCCAAGACTGTCAAGCGAGGGTTTTGGCCCGTCCAGGCGCGCTTTCGGCGGCCTTCGGAATGTATATGCGGCCCCGGGCCGCCCTTTGGGAAAATTCATGCGGCCCGCGCCGCCCGGTCCTCATAGATATGCAGAAAATCCCGCGGCCCAGTCCGCGGAAAAAAAATGAAAATTCTTGGGTGGCCGCCGTCCGCCGCCTTCCTCACCGATTGATGGAAACGCCCCGAAAGGTTAGAGTTGCCCTACGTGCAA
>JAEUJG010000237.1 GCA_016794765.1 Spirochaetaceae bacterium
ACCCGCGCCGACCTCATCGGCGAGTGGCGCCCGAACGCCGAGCGCGCCATCGCCACCCGCCTCCTCCTCGAGAAGCTCGTCGAGGAGGGCAAGTACGAGTGCACCGACGCCGACCTCGAGGCCGAGTACCAGCGCGTCTCCGGCGAAGCGAACATCTCCGTCGAGGAAGTCAAGGCCGAGTACGCCAAGCGCGGCAACCTCGAGTACCTCCGCGAGCGCCTCAAGGAGGACAAGCTCATGGAGGCCATCCTCGCCGCCGCGAAGGTCAAAAAGGGCAAGAAGCTCTCCTTCGTGGACTTGTTCGCCGATAATGAGTAAGTTCTAGAGACAATCCTTCGGTGAGAGGCGCGAAGCGTATGGATGAGAGGATGCACAACCTGGTGCCGATCGTCATCGAGCAGACCGGCATCGGCGAGCGCTCGTACGACATTTACTCCCGGCTCCTCAAGGACCGGATCATTTTCATCGACGGCGAGATCAACGATCTCACCGCCGACCTCACGGTGGCCCAGCTCCTTTTCCTCGAGTCCCAGGACCCCGAGAAGGACATTTCGGTCTACGTGAACTCGCCCGGCGGGTCGGTGACGGCCGGCCTCGCGATCTACGACACGATCCAGTACATCCGCCCCGACGTGCAGACCATCTGCCTCGGGCAGGCTTCCTCCATGGGGGCCCTCATCCTCGCCTGCGGCACCGCGGGCAAGCGCTTCGCCCTCCCCTCCTCCCGGGTGCTGATCCACCAGCCTTGGGGAGGCGCCCAGGGCCAGGCTTCCGACATCAGCCTCCAGGCCAAGGAGATCCTCCGCCTGAAGCGCCTTACCGTCGAGTACTTCGCCCTCCACTCCGGCAAGGGTACGGACGTGGTCGCCAAGGACATGGAGCGCGACTTCTTCATGTCCGCCGCCGAGGCGCTCGCCTACGGCCTCGTGGACCGGGTCCTCGAGCGGAGGAAGCATGGCCAAGCAGAAGCAAAATAACGCCGAGGAGCGCGTCTGCTCCTTCTGCGGCAAGAGCGCCCAGTATGCCCGCCGCATCATCGCCGGTCCCGGCGTCTACATCTGCGACGAGTGCGTCAAGGTCTGCGAGCAGATCCTCACCGAGGAAGACCAGGACATGGCCACGGGCTTCTCCGGCGAGGTCCCGAAGCCGCGCGAGATCAAGGAATACATCGACCAGTACGTCGTCGGCCAGGAATACGCCAAAAAGGTGCTCTCGGTCGCCGTCTACAACCACTACAAGCGGATTTCCCACATCCAGGAAGGCAAGAGCGAGGCCGAGCTCGAGAAGTCGAACGTCCTCCTCATCGGTCCGACCGGCACCGGCAAGACCCTCCTCGCCCGCACCCTGGCCAAGAAGCTGAAGGTTCCCTTCGCCATGTCCGACGCGACCACCCTCACCGAGGCCGGCTACGTCGGCGAAGACGTGGAGAACATCCTCCTCAAGCTCATCCAGAACGCGGGCGGCAACATCGCGGCCGCCGAACGCGGCATCGTCTACATCGACGAGATCGACAAGATCGCCCGCAAGACGGAGAACGTCTCCATCACCCGCGACGTATCCGGCGAGGGGGTCCAGCAGGCCCTCCTCAAGATCATCGAGGGCACGGTCGCCAACGTTCCGCCCCAGGGCGGCCGCAAGCACCCCCAGCAGGAATATCTCCGCATCGACACGACGAACATCCTCTTCATCTGCGGAGGCGCCTTCGTCGGGCTCGACAAGCTGATCGAGAGCCGCGTGGCCAAGCACCCCCTGGGTTTCGGCGCCGACGTGAAGCCGCGGTCCGAGAAGGACTTCCGCGCCCTTTTCTCGCAGCTCCATCCGGACGACCTCGTGAAGTTCGGCATGATCCCCGAGTTCATCGGCCGCCTGCCCATCCAGGTCGGCCTCGAGGACCTCAAGCTCGAGGACCTGAAGCGCATCATCACCGAGCCCAAGAACGCCATCATCCGCCAGTACCAGGAATCGATGCGCATCGACGGCGTGGAGCTCGTCTTCGACGAGGGCGCCGTCGAGGCCATCGCCGAAAAGGCCATCGCCCGCAACACCGGCGCCCGCGGCCTCCGCGCGATCGTCGAGTCCCTCATGATGGACGTGATGTACGACATACCGTCCATCGAGGGAGCCAAGCGAGTCGTCGTGAACCGCGGCACCGTCGAGGGCAAGTCCGCCCCCGCCGTGGAGATCCTCCAGAAGAGCGCATGAATCTCCTCGGGGCGCTGACCGGGGCCTCGCAGACCGAGATCCCCCTCGTCTACATGCGTGACGCGATCGTCTTCCCCAAGGCGGTCGCGCCCCTGTCGGCGGCCACCAAGCTGGCCGTCGGCGGCGTGGAGGAGGCGATGAAGGCCGACAAGCGCATCGTCGTCGCCCTCCTCAAGAACCTCGGCGACGAGCTCAGGGCCGAAATCGAGGTCGAGGACGTGGGCACCGTGGCCCGCATCGTCCAGCAGGTCAGGTTGCCCGACGGCTCCATCCGCCTCCTCGTGGAGGGCGAAGCCCGCGTCCGCATCCGGAAGACCGCCTACCGCAAGGAGTACATCTCCGCCTTCGTCGAGCCCTTCGCCAAGCCTGAAGCCCCGACGCCCGAGGCGCAGGGCGAACTCGAGGCCACGCAGAAGCTCCTCCGCCGCTCCTTCCTCCAATACGCCGAACTCGCCAAGAAGCTGCCGCCCGAGACCCTCTCAGCGGCCGAGCGGGCTCCGGGCCCCCACGAACTCTGCGACGTGATCGCGAGCGCCCTCCCCCTCAAGGCCGACCGCAAGCAGGAACTACTCTCTCCCGAGGGAGCCCTGGAGCGCCTCGTCGCCGTTGAGGCCGCCGTCGAGGGGGAGATCGAACTCCTCAACCTCCAGAAAAAGATCGGCGCCCGGGTGAAGAACCGCATCGACCGCAACCAGCGCGAGTATTTCCTCCAGGAACAGCTCAAGGAGATCAACAAGGAGCTAGGCCGCGACGGCGAGGAGTCCGAGACCAAGGAGCTCGAAAGGGCCCTGCTCGCGAAGTCGCCGCCCAAGGAAGTGGCCGACAAGGCGAAACGCGAGCTTTCCCGCCTCGGCAAGCTCCAGCCCTTCAGCCCCGAGGCCGGCGTCCTCCGCGTCTACTGCGAGTGGCTCGCCGACCTCCCCTGGTCAGCCCGGAGCCTCGACAACAAGGACATCGCCCGCGCCCGCCGCGTCCTCGACGAGGACCATTACGGCATGGAGAAGGTGAAGGAGCGCATCCTCGAGTTCATCGCCGTGCGCCAGCTTTCCGAGCGCGCCCGCGGCCCCATCCTCTGCCTTGTCGGGCCCCCGGGCACCGGCAAGACGAGCCTCGGGCGCTCCATCGCCCGCGCCCTGGACCGCAGTTTTGTCCGCGTGAGCCTGGGCGGCGTCCGCGACGAGGCGGAGATCCGCGGCCACCGCAAGACCTACGTCGGCGCCCTCCCCGGCAAGATCATCCAGTCCCTCAAGAAGGCCGGAAACTCGAATCCCGTCTTCCTCCTCGACGAGATCGACAAGATGTCCTCCGACTTCCGCGGCGATCCCGCGAGCGCCCTTCTCGAGGTCTTGGACCCCGAACAGAACGCGAGCTTCACCGACCACTACCTCGAGCTGCCCTACGACCTTTCAAACGTCATGTTCGTGACGACCGCCAATTCCCTCCACGGCATCCCCCATCCCCTCCTGGACCGGATGGAGGTCATCGAGGTGCCGGGCTACAGCGAGTACGAAAAGCTCGAGATCGCCAAGAAATTCATCGTCCCGAAGCAGATCGCCGAAAACGGCCTCGAGGGAGCCGAGATCAAGTTCCGCGACGCCGCCATCCTGGAAATCGTCCGCCACTATACGATGGAATCCGGCGTGCGCAACCTGGAGCGCGAAATCGCGCGGGTCGTGCGCAAGCTGGCGCAGGAGGCCGTGGAAAAGGGCTTCGCCGGGCAACCGGAGCGGCTCGCGGAATGGTCGACGGCCGTCACCGACAAGCGCGTCTCCGCCCTTCTCGGCAAGCGCCGCCGCGAGGACGACGTCGTCTTCCCCGAACCCAAGCCAGGCGTAGCCTACGGCCTCGCCTGGACCGAGGCGGGCGGCTCCCTCCTCCCCGTCGAGGCCTCCGTCTTCGAGGGCGGCGAAGGGCTCATCCTCACCGGCAACCTGGGCGACGTGATGAAGGAGAGCGCCCGCGCGGCCCTCACCTACCTGCGCTCCCGTGCCGGCGACTTCGGCCTCGGCGAACCCGACTTCAAGCGCCGCGCCGTCCACATCCACGTGCCCGAAGGCGCCATTCCCAAGGACGGCCCCTCGGCCGGCGTCACCTTGGCCGCAAGCCTCGTCTCCGCCTTCACCGGCGTCCCCTTGGAGGCGGGCCGGGCGATGACCGGCGAGATCACCCTGACCGGCCGCGTCCTCCCCGTCGGCGGCGTCAAGGAAAAGGTCCTGGCCGCGCACCGCAACAAGATCGCCACCGTCATCCTCCCCAAGGGCAACGCGAAGGACCTGGACGAGTTGCCGAAGGAAGTGCGCGAGGCGCTGAGCTTCATCTTCGCCGAGACGGTGGACGACCTCGTCGCCGTCCTCTTCCCGGCCGACTCTTTCGGGAAGAAGCCCCTCAAGGGTACGAAGGCGCCAAGGGCCAAGCCCGGCGCCGAGGCGGCCGCGAAAAAAAGTCCCGTGAAAAAACCGGCGTCCAAGGCGACAAAGACCTAAAAACCCGCCAACGCCCGGTTTTCCCTACGGCATCCCGCATCCTCATCTACCATTCCTCAACTTCGCGCCTCCGTGCCTTTGTGTGGAATATGCTGGAATGTCGCACACGAAGGCACCAAGGCACCGAGAGAGAGAGAAAGGATAGGAAATAGATGAAGGGGGAAGATCCGCTTGCTTCTCCGTACCTTGGCGTCCACGGTGTATACGTATAAAGCCCTTGACCCTGCCAGCCGGCCGGGCCTATAGTACGCGCGAACCGGGGTGGCGCCCCCCTCCCGTCGGGAGGAACGAGGGCGTCTGAGATCATACCCGAAGAACCTGATCCGGATAATGCCGGCGGAGGGAGTCATGCGCTTGAAAAAGCACACGCTCGTACTTTTCGGAATCCTCGTCCTTGCCCTCTCGGGTCTTTCCCTGTCCTGCGCCAAGCGGGAAGAGCCCGCGCTCATCGTCTATACCTACGATTCTTTCGTCGCCGAATGGGGGGCCGGTCCCAAGATCGCGCCGCTCTTCGAGAAGGCGACCGGCATCAAGGTCGAGTTCGTCGCCAAGGGCGACGGCGGCCAGTTGCTTTCCGCCCTGATCCTGGAGAAGGACGCGCCGCGGGCCGACATCGCCCTCGGTCTTGACGACAACCTCGCGGAGAAGGCCCTTTCCGCGGGCATCCTCGAGCCCTACGCGGCCAAGGCCCTGGAGGGAATCCCGGCGGAGCTCCGCTTCGATCCTTCGAACCGGCTCCTGCCCTTCGATTTCGGCCATTTCGCCATCATCTGGGACTCGGAAAAGCTCGCTTCGCCGCCCAAGGGCCTCGAGGACCTCGCGAGTCCCGCCTTCGCCAAGAAGCTCATCCTCATGGATCCGCGCACCTCGACGCCCGGCCTCGGCTTCCTGGCCTGGACCAAGGCGGTCTACGGGGCGAACTGGAAGGAGTACTGGGCCCGGCTCAGGCCCAGCGTCCTCGCCATGACGCCCGGTTGGGACACGGGCTACGGGCTCTTCACCGCGGGCGAAGCGCCCCTCGTCCTCTCCTATGCGACGAGCCCCGCCTACCACAAGGAATATGACAAGACGGAGCGCTACAAGGCGCTGTCCTTCGCGGAGGGCCATGTCAGGCAGATCGAGGCGGCCGGCATCGTAAAGGGCGCGAGGCACCGCAAGAACGCCGAGAAATTCCTCGAGTTCCTGCTGTCCGCCGAAGCCCAGGCCGAGATTCCCCTGACCCAGTGGATGCTTCCCGCCAACCCCGCCGCGCCCCTGCCGGAGAGTTATTCGGCGGCGCTGCGGCCTGGTTCGACCCTGGCTGTCGACCGTGCCGGCCTTTTCGAGGACGCGGCGGCCGCAGCCCAAATTCTGGCGGGCAAATGAGCCGCGCCGGGGGCGAGCGGGCTTCCGTCCGGACATCCTCCGAGGCCGGAGTCTCACCGGCGCGGGGGCTGGCGACGCGACAGGGCGTCGGACTCGGCGGGCCGCTGGCCCTCGGTTTTCTCGTGCTCGTCGCCGCGGCGCCCCTCGCCGCGGCCCTCTTCAGGGCCGCCTCGTCGGAAGGCGGCCTTTCGCGGGCCCTGTCCCAGGCGCTCGCCGATCCGGCCACCTTCGCGGCCCTCGCCTTCGGCCTCAAGGAGGCGGCGGCGAGCGCCCTCTTGGCCCTCCTCATCGGCCTGCCGGGAGCCTGGCTCGTCGCCCGCCACGATTTTCCGGGCAAGCGGCTCCTCAAGGCCCTGGCCGGCGTGCCCTTCTGCGTTCCGCCCATCCTGGTCGTCCTGGCCTTTGTCCTCTACTTCGGCCGCAACGGCTACGCAAACCGCCTCCTCATGGCGCTCTTCGGCCTCAAGGAGCCGCCCCTCGGTTTCCTCTACTCCTTTTGGGGCCTGGTCTTCGTCCACGGTTTTTACAACTTCCCCGTCGTCCTCCAAAGCGTCGGCGACGCCTGGGCTTCGATCCCGCGCGACCGGGAGGAAGCGGCCCGCACCCTCGGCGCCGGACGGCTTCGCTCCTTCGCCGTCGGTCTCCTGCCTTCGCTCCTTCCGTCCATCGTGCAATCCTCGGCCCTCGTCTTCCTGTTCTGCTTCTTCAGCTTCGTCGTGGTCCTGGTCTTCGGCCCCTTGGGAGGCAGCACTCTGGAGGTCGAGGTCTACCGCGCCGCGCGGATGAACGCCGACCAGGCCGGGGCGGCCGCACTGGCGCTGGTGGAGACCGTCGCCGCCCTCGGCGTCGTGCTCCTTCTCGGCCTGGCCGAGCGCCGACAGGTCGCGGCAGCGCGCAGGTCCGGAGCGGCGCAGGCAACCGGGCGGGCCCGCGGCGCCGCCCTTGTCGTCCTCTGCCTGTATGCTCTTTTCCTCCTCCTCTTCTTCGCCGGCCCCCTTCTCTCCCTCGCCGCGGAGGCCTTCACGGAACGGCGGGGCATGGCCGGCCCGGGCGGCTTCGGCCTCGGGAATTTCGCGCGCCTGTTCTTCGGTACCGGCGCCGCCGGCGCCTCCGCCGGAGACCTCGCGAGTCTGGCCGCCTTCGGGAAGGGGCCCCTCCTCGGCGCCCTGGGCGACACGCTCGGCACGGCGATCCCCGCCGCCCTCCTCGCCACCTTCGCCGGCGGCGGCGCCGCCCTCCTCCTCCGCGGCAGGAAGGGCGCCCTCGTCGAGGCGGCCTTGAGCCTCCCCCTCGCGGTCTCCGGCGTCGTCCTGGCCCTCGGCTGGTCCTTCCTCTTTCCGAGCGCCGGCCGCGGCCTCGTGATCCTCGTGGAGGCGGTCGCGACCCTGCCCTTCACGGCGAGGAGCGTCTCCGCGGCGCTCGCCTCGATCGACCGGAGTCCCGTCCTGGCGGCGCGGACCCTCGGCGCGAGCCGCCTCCGCGCCGCCTGGGACGTGGAGCTGCGCTCCGCCCTGCCCGTCCTCCTCACCTCCGGCGCCTTCGCCTTTTCCATGGCCGCCGGCGACGCGAGCGCGGCCCTCCTCATCGGCGCCCCGGGTTTTGAGCCCTTGCCGCTTCTCGTCTACAGGCTCGTCGGCGCTTACCGCTTCCCCGAAGCCTGCGCCGCGGGCCTCGTCCTCGCCCTCGCGACGGGCGTGATCTTCTTCGCCAAGGACCGGGAGGCCTTCCATGCTTGAGCTCGAACGTCTTGGGCTGACGCGCCCCGGTTTTTCCCTGCAGCTCGACCTCGCCCTGCCCGCCGGCGAATACGGCGTCCTCCTCGGCCCTTCCGGCTGCGGCAAGTCGACCGCGCTCCGCATCGTGGCGGGCCTCCTGGCGCAGGACTCGGGGCAGGTCCGTCTCGGCGGCCGCCTCCTCGACGGCCTGCCTCCCGAGCGCCGGCGCGTCGGCATGGTCTTCCAGGACTACGCCCTCTTTCCCCAGCTCTCGGTGCGCCGCAACATCGAGTACGGCCCGGCGCTGGCCGGCGAGCCCAAGGCCGACCG
>JAEUJG010000286.1 GCA_016794765.1 Spirochaetaceae bacterium
CGGCTCCGGCGAAACCGCAGCCGGCGGGGCCGCCGGCGGCCCCGCGCGGCTCGAGGCCGCCCTCGAGGGCCTCGGGCGGGCGCGCGATGAGCGAAACAGGCGCATCATGGAGCGGGTCAACGCCGCGGGGATCGCCGGCACGATGGAGGACCTCGCCGCCCTGGCGGGGAGCTCCCGGCCGGGACGGCCGCACATCGCGAGCCTCCTCGTGGAGCGCCGCGCCGCCAAAAACCGCCAGGACGCCTTTTCCCGCTATCTCGCCAAGGGGCGTCCCTTCTACGAGGCCAAGGAAACCCTCTCCCTGGAGGAGGCCATCGAACTCGTGCGCGGCGCCGGCGGCCTCGCTGTCGTAGCCCACCCCTATTCCCTCTTCGTTTCCAAGTCGCGGCTCGAAAAGCTGATGGACGAATGGAAGGAGCTCGGCATCGACGGGATCGAGGCCTACCATCCGACCGCCAAGCTCGGCCAGTGCCGCCGGCTCGAGAAGATGGGCCGCGAGCGCGGCTTCCGCATCACCGCCGGCAGCGACTACCACGGCGCCCTGCGCCCCGAGCGCCGCCTGGGACGCAGCGCCGGCGGCATGCTGATCGAGGATTCCTTCCTGGACGAGCTGGCTCGCTAGCCCGGATTTCCCACAGGCAAAATCGGGCCGATATCGAGGAACGAGGAAATCGAGGAACGGAGCATGCATTTGTGCATGTGAGTACCGGAGATGACGAGAGACGCCGCGAACTGCGGCTCGCGAGAGAGCGGCCCGATTTTGCCGGCAGCGCGCACCTTTTTAGGCAGACAGGAATACTGCGCTTGATCGCGCGGCTGGTGGGAAATCCGGGCTGGGAGCCTCCGTCGGGCCGGGATTGAAAGCACCCGCCTGGAAGAAACCGCCCCGAAGCCCTCCGATCGATGGAGGCTCCGGGGCGGTTTTTCTAGGCGCGGGGTTCCTTGGGCGGGGACGCCGAGGCCTCGGCGTGTCCCTGCGCCTCGGCCGCGCCCTCCGCCGGATCGTAGACGCGGTCGTAGAGCCTGGCGCCCGTGAAGAAGAGGATCAGGATGAGGGGGCCGAGGATGAGGCCGTTGAAGCCGAAGAGCTGCAGCCCGCCGAGGATCGAGAAGAAGATCAGGAGGGGGTGGAGCTGGAGACGCTCGCCGAGGAGTAGGGGCCGGATGAAGTTGTCGAGCGTCGATATGAACAGGGCGCAGAGGAGGAGGAGGGCGACGCCCCCGGTGAGGTTTCCCGAGATGATGACGATCGCGGAGACCGGGAACCAGACGAGGCCCGCGCCGACCATCGGGATGAAGGACGCCACGGCGGTGAGGGCGGAGAGGACCAGTGCTCCCCGCACGCCGAAGAGGGAGAAGAGCACGAAGGCGACGACGGCCTGGTAGAGGGACACGAGGAAGAACCCGACGACGAGCTGGCGGCTCGTGTCGCGGAACTTCCGGAGGAAGAGCTTCGTGTATTCGCGCTCGATGGGAATCGCGTTGATGAGGATGCGCACGAGGTGTCCGCCGTCCACGAAGAAGAAGAAGAGCGTGAACACCATGAAGGCGAGGGAGATCAGGAAGGTCGCGGCGTTCCTGAGGACGGAGCCAGAAAGGCTGATGACCTGGGTCATGCTTCCCGAGAAGAACCGGACCAGCTCGCCCCGGATGTCGACGCCGGCCAGGTTGACGGCGCCGTCGGTGAGGCGATAGACGAAACCGCCGATGGCCCCGCGCGGCGAGAGGTCGAGGATTTCCGGATGGTTTTCCAGGGCGCGGAGGCCGAGGTTGGCCAGGTCGCCGAGTTGCCGCGCCATGCTGACGCCGAGCATCACCAGGGGAACCACGAGGACGAGGACGCCGCCGAGCGCGAGGACTCCCGCCCAGACGTTGCGCGTGAAGAGGCTCCGGTCGCCGCCGTCCCGCTTCATCGTCAGCCGGCTGTAGAGCGGCGCGAGGAGGGCGTAGAGAAGCCCCGACCAGAGAAGTATGGTCAGGAAGGGATAGAAGAGCCTCGCGACGAGGAGGAAGAGGCCCAAAAAAAAGGCCAAGAAGATGATCCGGCGGACGCTTTTCCCTTCCATGCGCTGGCTTCCTTTCAGGTTTTGCGGCAGAGGCCGCAACCGAGGACGTGTACGTGCTTTCGTCCGGGGCGTTCGAAGTATCGGGCGACCGCGTGGGCTTCCGACGGAAGCTCGCCGCGGCAGACGGGGCAAATGCGGGGAGCCGAGCCGGGATAGGCCGGCCAGCAACGCGGGCAACCGTAGATCCTCATGAGCCGGTCGCCCTTGCCGGGCAAAATGTCGGATTTGACGCGTTCGCCCGTGGCGAGGGCGGTGCCGCAGAGCGGGCAACTCCGCGGAGCCGGTCCGGCCGGCGCGCCTTCCCTTGCGGGGCCTCGCGCGGGCGCCCGCCGCGGGCGCCGGACGCCGTCCCGCGACAAGGGCATGAGCTTCCCCGCCAAATAGGCGATGAGGGCCGCCGCGAGTCCGAGCGACGCGAAGGCGAGGAGCAGAGCCAAGGCCACGTGGAGAGTATATCCCGCAGGGGAGCGCTCGCGCTAGCCCGGACGGCCCGCCGGCCGCGCGGCAGACGGCCTGCCAGACAGTCGCCCGCGGGCCGAGGCGTCGCCTTGTCGCCTTGACCCCCGCGTCGCGCCCGGCCCATAATCCGGCCATGGCAACCCTCTTCGTCGTCGCGACGCCGATCGGCAACCTCGGCGACATCACGCTCCGCGCCCTCGAGACCCTCAAGGCCGTCGACGCCATCGCCTGCGAAGATACGCGGCACACCCTCAAGCTGCTCAACCACTTCGAGATCAAGAAGCCCTTGGTCTCCTGCTACGCCTATGACGAGGAAAAGGGCGCCGCCCGCATCCTCGGCCTGTTGGCCGAGGGCAAGAACGTCGCCTATTGCAGCGACGCGGGCACCCCGGGACTCTCCGACCCCGGCGCCCTGGCCGTGCGGAGGGCCCGCGAGGCCGGTTACCGGGTCGAGCCCATTCCGGGCGCGAGCGCCTTCGCCGCCCTGCTCTCGGCCGCCGGCTTGGGCGGCCGGGCCGTCCTTTTCGAGGGTTTCCTTTCGCCCAAGCCGGGACGGCGGCGCTCCCGCGTCGTGGAGCTCATGGCCCGCGAGGAGGCCTTTCTCGTCTACGAATCGCCCTACCGGATCGTCAAGTTCCTGGCCGAGGTCGTCGCCGTCGATCCGGACCGGCGGGTCTGCGTCGGCCGCGAAATGACCAAAATCCACGAGGAATTCGTCGTCGGACCCGCTTCGGAGGCTTTGGCGCGCTTTTCCGGCCCCGAGGAGCCGAAGGGCGAGTTCGCGGTGCTTGTCGCGGGCGTTAAATTGGCTTAAACTATTTACGTGCCGTCGCCGATAATTCTGGTGAAAGGCAGGGGCGCCATATGATGATTGATCGCCTGAATCCTATCGACCCGATCCGGGATCCGCAAAAGACCGCCCAAACGGGCAAGGTTTCCCGTCCCGCTCGGGGTGATTCCATCGCCATCTCCTCCGACGCCGCGGAGAAGGCGGAGCTGTACACTGCCTTGGAGATCGCCAAAGCGGCTCCCGAGGTCCGCGCCGACCGCGTCGCCGAACTCAAGGCCAAGATCAACGATCCTTCGTACATGAACGACGCCGTCATCAACATGACCGCGGAGAAGATCGCCGATCAGCTCCTCGGCTAAGGTTTCCTTCGTCCTCATGCCGATCATGGGCGGGAGCGCGTCTTCCGCCCTTTCGCTTTATTGCAGCATGGCGGCTTCCGAAACGGAAGACGCCGGGAGAGAGCGACAGCATGGCTGACTTCCACTTCGCCGTACGTCCGAAGGTCTGGCTCGGCCCCGACACCCTCCTGCGGCTGCCCCTCCTGGCCGGCGAATTCGCGGGTCAGGCCGCTCCCCGCGCCCTGCTCGTGGCCGATCCCCTCCTTTACGAGTCCAAGACCGTCGACCGCGTCCGTTCCCTCCTCGAGGACCGCGGCATCCAGGTCCTCGTCTTCGACGAGATCCCCGACAGGGCCACGAGCCGGACCGCCGACGACCTCCTCAGGATAGCGCGCGGCTCCCGGGCTCCCTTGGTCGTGTCCCTCGGCGGCATCCAGACCCTGATGCTCGCCCGCGCCGTGGCCGTCGCGGCGCCGAGCCGCCTCGACATCGATTCCCTCCTCGACGGCAAGACGACCGGTTGCGAGGGGCTCCCCCTCGTCGAGATCCCGACCTCCCTCCGTCACGGTTTCATGACCTCGGACTGCTTCGTGCTCACCGACGGGAGGGACCGGCGCTGCCGCCTGGTCTCGGCCGCCGGATCGGCGCCCGCCGCCGTCCTCATCGACCCGAACCTCGCCGCCGGGCTTTCGCCGAAAATCGCCGCCCCCTGCGTCCTCGACGGACTCATGGGCGCCGTCGAAGCCTATGTCTCGGCGCGTTCTTCCTTTATGAGCGACCTGATCCTCGAGAAGGCCATCGCGTCCCTCGCCAAGGCCCTCGGCTCCCTTCTGGCCCGGCCCGACGATCCTTCGGCCCGGGCCGATGCCTGGCGCGGATCCTTCCTTGCGGCGGTCGGCCAGGGCATGAGCGCGCCCGGTATCGGCACCGCCCTCTCCTTGACGATCAACGCCCATTTCCCGGTGCCGAAATCGAGTCTTGCCGCCATTCTCCTGCCCTATTCGCTCGAGGCCGCCTCCAAGAGCCGTCTTGAAAAGGTGGCGGGCCTCCTTCCCCTCCTCGGCGAAGAGAGCGGCGCCATCCCCGATTCGGAGGCCGCCGCCAAGACCGTGGAATGGCTCAGGACCAGGCTGGGCCTCCTTAAGATTCCGAGCCGCCTCAAGGACTTCGACCTCTCCCTCGACCGCTTGGTCGAAACCGCCCGGGACGCCCGCGAGCTCGATTTCATGAACTACCTGCCGCGGGCCGTCTCCGTCGACGACGTCTTCGATTTCGTGAAGACCGCCTTCTAGCCGTGATTCCCGTCCTCAAGCTCGCCAAGCTCCACCCCCGCCATCGCCTGCGGAAGGCCGCCCTCGTGCTGGCCGAGGCGGAGCGCCGCCTGCGATCGGCCGAAGCCGCCGACGCGCCGGAACTCGGCGCCTATGTCGCTTCCCTCGCGGCCTTTTTCGCCGCCGACGCCGACACCGCGCCGGAATTGCGCGCCCGCGCCGACCGGATCCCGCCGCTCGCACGCGCCCTGTCCGCCGGCGCAGCCGCTCCGGGCGACAGGGCCGCCGTTGGCGCGCTCGTCCGCGCGGTGGACGACTTCCGCCACGCCCTCATCCGCGAAACGGGGCAGGCGCCCGCCGATTGGGATCTCCTCGATCCCGCGACCGGCCGCCCCGACGCCGCCTCGCGCCGCGTCCACCCCGGGATGCGCGCCTATCTCGAGGACCTTCGCTCGCCCTTCAACGTCGGTTCCATGTTCAGGACCGCGGACGCCTTCGGCCTCGAGGAGCTGATCCTGTCCCCCGACTCGGCCGACCCGGCGCACGCCCGCGCCGCGCGGAGCTCCATGGGCGCCGTGGATCTCGTCCCCTGGCGCCGCGCCGCGCTCGCCGACCTGGCCTCCGGCGTCGGCGTCGAGGCCGCGGGGGGCTCCCCCGGCCAAAGCCCCGGCGCCGATCCCGGCGAAGGGCCGGGCATTTTCGCCCTGGAACTCGGCGGCACTCCCCTCGACGAATTCGACTTTCCGCGGCGCGGCATCGTCATCGTGGGCTCGGAGGAACTCGGCGTCTCTCCGGCGGCGCTTGCCCGCTGCGATCTCGGCCGGGTCTCGATACCGATGGCGGGGGCCAAGGGTTCCCTCAACGCCGGCGTGGCCTTCGGCATCCTCCTCTGCGCCTGGAGCCGCCACCTCGAGACGATGGAAGAGTGAGGCCGCGGTGGCCGTAGCGACGCAACGGTTTAGGAAAAGCATCGAGGCTTGATATTTGAATTACCATATAATCAGCCTAGTCAATAATTGACATAGGGAAGCAATGCGCAACCAAGGTTGCCGCTTTCCGCCGACAACTGATTCCCCAACAGACAATTAAGCCCGTCAGCCCCTCGTAAAGCCGGCTGCCCCTCTCAACCAGTGAAATCTCCAACGAAGCCCGGCGTTTCAATAGTTGAGTATTCCAGTCCATTTTTTGCACGCAACTATTGTTTGACGCTTCGCAAAAATCGGGCTACACTCATTTTCAATAGCATAACTCCCATGGAGGTTTTATAATGGCCAAGGTAGAACTCAAGAAGATCGGCAAGGTGTACGAGGGCAATGTCCGCGCCGTCGAGGAAGCGAACATCACCATCAACGACAAGGAATTCGTCGTTTTCGTAGGACCTTCCGGCTGCGGCAAGTCCACGACCCTGCGCATGGTCGCCGGTCTCGAGGACATCTCCGAGGGCGAGCTCCTCATCGACGGCAAGATCGTCAATGACGTCCCGCCCAAGGATCGCGACATCGCGATGGTGTTCCAGAATTACGCCCTCTATCCCCACATGACGGTCTACGACAACATGGCCTTCGGCCTCAAGATCCGCAAGATCCCCAAGGCCGAGATCGACACCCGCGTCCGCGAGGCCGCCCGCATCCTCGACATCGAGAAGCTCCTCGACCGCCGTCCCAAGCAGCTTTCCGGCGGCCAGCGCCAGCGCGTCGCGGTCGGCCGCGCCATCGTCCGCAATCCCAAGGTCTTCCTCTTCGACGAGCCGCTCTCCAACCTCGACGCCAAGCTCCGCGTCCAGATGCGCGCGGAGATCATCGAGCTCCACGACCGCCTCCAGGCCACGATGATTTACGTCACCCACGACCAGGTCGAGGCCATGACCATGGGCGACAAGATCGTCGTCATGCGCGACGGCAAGGTCCAACAGATCGGTTCCCCCCTCTACCTCTACAACCACCCGATCAACAAGTTCGTCGCCGGCTTCATCGGCTCCCCGCCCATGAACTTCCTCACCGCCAAGGTGATCGAGGAAGGCGGCCAGGTCATGCTCGACGAGGGCGGCTTCAAGCTCAAGCCCGCCGCCGAGCACCTCGCCCTCCTCAAGCCCTACGTCGGCAAGGAGGTTTCCTTCGGCATCCGCCCCGAGGACATTCCCGTCTCCGAGGGCGGCAGCGCCCCGAACGGCGTCATCAAGGCCAAGGTCACCGTCGTCGAGCCCCTCGGCGCCGAGATCCATCTCTACGCGAGCACCTCGACCCAGCCCCTCGTGGCTAAGATCCCGCCCCACCATCTCTACAAGTCCGGCGACGCGATCGCTTTCGCCCCGGTCATGGAGAAGGCGCGCTACTTCGACCGCGAGACCGAGCTTTCCATCCTCCCCGTCAAGTTCGACGAGCAGGCCTGATCGGGCGGAGTCCAGGCGCGGCGTCGGGCCGCGTCCTCCCGTTCCCGGGCGGGGGAGCGTCCTTGCGGCGCTCCCCCGCTTCGTTTATAGTGGATTCGTGCCATTGAACGTATCGGATCGAGTATCCGCCCTGATCGGCGAGGTCCAACGCATCGAGAAGGAGAGCGAAGGCGTCTACCTCGCTCTCGGAAGGCTGTTTCCGCGCCTCGTCGCCGAAATGGGCAAGAGTTCCGACATCGCGCGGAACGAGATCCACGCCTTCTCGACGATCCTCGGCGAAGGTTCCTCGAAAAACCTCGGCTCGATGGCCTCCTTCGCGGAGGAGTCGGGTGCGTACTTCAAGAAGATCCAGGAGCGCGACGCCGCCTTCCTGGCACTCATCGTCGAGAGCATCGAGCGGCTCTCCGGCCTCGAGGAAGTCATCGGCCGCGTCCGGCTCGATTCCGAGGAGATGGAAATCATCTCCCTCAACGCGATGACGGTTGCCCTGAAATCGGGCAACGCCGGCAAGGCCTTTTCGGTCATCACGGACGAGCTCAAGCGCCTTTCCACCCGCACCATCGCCCTCACCGAGGAGATCACGGCGCGGGGGCGCTCCCTGCTCGATTATTTCGGCAAGCTCCGCGACTCGCTCGGCGAGCTCGAGGCCTTCCAGGCGGGCTTTTTCGCCGAGATCGACCGGGCCCTCTCCCACGGCTACCACGAGCTCGACCGCGGCATCCGCGACGCGGTCGGTTTCTTCGGCGGCCTCCTCGACGAGGCAGCCGGCGTCCGCGAGCCTATCCAGACCATCATGCAGGGCATCCAGCTCCAGGACATCATCCGCCAATCCCTGCAGCACGTCTCGATTTCCCTCGAGGAGGCGCGCCGTTCCGCCGCCGAGGTGGACGCGCTTCTCCGCGACGACGAGGAGGGCGAGGGCGAGCTGGCCCGCGCCGAGGAGCTCGCCTACGTCGCGGCGATCGCCGACCTGTCCTCCTCCCTCATCGAGGACATCGTCGGCCAGCTCGATCTCGGCGCCGAGGGCTTCGGATCCCACGTCGAGCGCGTGAAGGGCATCATCGCCGAGGTCGAGGGGCGCCGCATTTCCTATGTGGCGGTCTCCTCGCGCGCCACGGGCGGCGTCACCGACACCGTGGCCTTCTCCGAGGGCTCGAGCCGCTATCTTTCCATCAAGAAAAGCGTGATCGGCACCTCCCGCCGGCTGGCGGAGCAGGTGAAGGTCCTCGACGAAAGCTTCCGGGGGCTCGCGAGC
>JAEUJG010000307.1 GCA_016794765.1 Spirochaetaceae bacterium
ATGATGGGAGCCGGAAAGAGCACGGTGGGGCGCCTCCTCGCCGAGCGGCTCGCCCTGCCCTTCGCGGACCTCGACTCCCTCGTCGAGGCGGAAGCGGGGCGCGCGATTCCGGAGATCTTCGCCGCCGAGGGCGAGGCCGGCTTCCGGGCGCGCGAGCGGCGCGCCCTCGAAGGGGTCGCCGCGGGACCGCCCCGCGTCCTCGCCACGGGCGGCGGCGCGGTCCTCGATCCCGCCAACCGCGAGACCCTGGGCGCCGCCTTCGACCGGATCTGGCTCCAGGTCAAACCGGAAGAGGCGGCCGCCCGCGTGGGCTCGGGCGGCGCTCGGGCGGCACGGCCCCTCCTGGCCGGCGCGGACGCGCTTGGCGCGTTGCGCGAACTCGAAGTATCCCGCCGGGACGCCTACGCGGCCGCCGCCGACCTCGTCGTCGCGGCGGGAAATAGCGGCCCCGAGGCGGTCGCGGAGAGGATCCATGACGAAATTCGTTGAACCCGGTTCCGTGGGCGGCGCCCTCGCCGCCCCCGCCTCCAAGAGCGCGACCCAGCGCGCCGTCGCCTGCGCCCTCCTGGCCGCGGGCAAGTCGCGCCTCCTCGGGCCCGGCCGCAGCGACGACTGCCTGGCCGCCCTCGGCGTGGCCGCCGCCCTCGGCGCCGGCGTGGAGGACGACGGCGCCTCCTGGTCGATCCGCGGCGTCGGAGCGGCGTCTCCCGGCCCCCTCGCCGCCGCGTCGGCCGCCAAGCCCTTCGCCCCCGCGCCCACCCGCCCCCCGGCGGAAAACGAGCCGGCGGGAAGCGGGCCGGACCGCGAACTCCGCTGCGGCGAGTCCGGTCTGGCCCTGCGGATGTTCTCTCCCATCGCGGCCCTCTTCCCCGGGGAAACGAGGCTCCTCGCCTCGGGCAGCCTGCGTAACCGGCCCGTGTCCATGCTCGAGGCGCCGCTCAGGGCCCTCGGCGCGGCCTGCTCCACGGAGGGAGGGCTGCCCCCGGTGACGGTCCGCGGTCCCTTGAGCGGCGGCCGCGCGGCCGTGGACGGCGGCGAAAGCTCCCAGTTCCTCACGGGCCTCCTCGTCGCCCTGCCCCTCGCGGAGGGAGACTCCCTCCTCGAGGTGGAACGCCTCGCGAGCGCGGGCTATGTCGACCTTACCATCGACACGATGCGCGCCTTCGGCGTTGAGGTCGACGTGGAGCCGGCGGGGGAAGGCCGGCGCTACCGCGTCCGCGGCCGACAGGCCTATGCGGCCCGCGACTTCCGGATCGAGGGCGACTGGAGCGGGGCGGCCTTTCCCCTCGTCGCCGCGGCGATCGCGGGACGGGCGGAAGGCCTCCTCGTCGGCAACCTTGGGGCGGATTCCCTCCAGCCCGACCGCGGGGTCGTGGAGGCCCTCGTCTCCGCCGGCGCGGCTGTCGAATGGGCGGGAGACGGGCTCCGCGTCCGGCCGGCCCCCTTAAGGGCCTTCCGCTTCGACGCGCGGCAGCGTCCGGACCTCTTCCCGCCCCTCGCCGTCCTCGCGGCGGCCGCCGAGGGCGAGTCGCGCATCCTCGGCGCGGGTAGGCTCCGCGCCAAGGAGAGCGACCGCGCCGCGAGCGTCACCGACTGCCTGCGCGCCTTGGGCGTCGAGGCCTGGGTGGAGGGCGACGAAATGCGCATCCGCGGCGTCGGACCGGCGGGAAGATTCTCCGGGGGGCGGGTGGACGCGCGCGGCGACCACCGCATCGCGATGGCCGCCGCCGTCGCCGCCCTCGCGGCCGAGGCCCCCGTCGAGATCCTCGGCGCGGAGTGCGTGGCCAAGTCCTGGCCGGCCTTCTACGAGGACCTGGCGGCGGTGGTAGGGCGCTGACGAGCCGCCCGCGCGGGCGGCGATGCCCGCGCCGCCCGCGCCATGCAGCGCCGCGCAACGCCCGCGCGGCCCGCGCCGCCCTTAGGGGCCGGCGCCCTCCTTCGTGACCGTCGCGACGTTCTCCCGGAGCGCGGCCAGGAATTTCGACATCTCGTCGAAGTCCTTGTCGCGGATGATGTGGGAGAGCCAGGCGAG
Organism: Spirochaetaceae bacterium; assembly: GCA_016794765.1. Lineage (GTDB taxonomy): Bacteria > Spirochaetota > Spirochaetia > Treponematales > Rectinemataceae > JAEUJG01. Next base: position 2,033 of record JAEUJG010000307.1, read on the forward strand.
CTTGGAGTTGATGAGCTCGAGCTGCCGGGGCACGTGGGGATTGAACATGATCTCCGCGAGCAGGCGGTCGTCCTCGGAGAAAAGGCCTTTCGCGATCGCGAGGTGGCGCTTGAAATTCGTGCCCGGGGCGTCCTGGGCCTTCATGCAGGCGGCGAACACCATCGTCGAGGCGAAGGGCGTCGCGAGGGAATAGGCCATCGTGCGGTCGTGCTCCTCGAAGCTCTCCTCGAGGACCCTGATCCCGAGCCCCTGGTAAAGCGCGCGGAAGAAGTCCTTGCCGCCCTGGTCCGATTCCGAGATCAAGACGGCGTTCTCCCCCGAGAGGTCCCGGATGTTGGCGAAGGTGGGGCCGAACATCGGGTGGCTCGAGACGAAGGGACGCCCCGCCGCGCGGTACCACTCCGCGAGGCCCGTCTTCACGGAGGCGATGTCCGCGAGGACGCAGTCCGCGGGCAGGAAGGGCAGGACCTTTTCGAAGGCCGTGGTGGTTTCGCCCAAGGTGACGCAGTTGACGAGGAGCTCGGGGCGAAAGTCCGCGATCTCCGCGGGCTCCAGCGCCCGCGCCACGCGGATGAAGTACTTCATCCGCCGCGCGTCGCCGTCGTGGACCAGGACCTCGTGGTCCAGGCAGAGTTCCTCCGTGAGCCAGGCGCCCATGCGCCCCGTGCCGAGTATGGCTATCCTCATGGCGCGGGCCTCGCTTCGTCGTAGCAACCGAGGATCCTGAAGCCCCGCGCCGCTCCGGCCGCGTCGGCGACCGCGCCGGCGACGCGGGGCTCCGCCTCGTCCCCCTCGAAGTCGATGAAGATCGCGTAGTCCCCCGGCTTGTCGGGAACAGA
>JAEUJG010000344.1 GCA_016794765.1 Spirochaetaceae bacterium
CGGCGCTCGAGGAAATCCTTTGCGAGCTGGAAGGCGCGGAAGCCCTCGTCATGGACCTCCGCTTCAACGGCGGCGGTCGGGACGGCCACTCCCTCGCGATCCTCTCGCGCCTCGTGGCAGAAAGGACGCTCGCGTGGACCAAGGAGGCGCGCTCGGGCCCGGGCTGGACTCCCCAAGCGAGCCGGTACGTCGAGCCCTCGCAGGGAAGGCGCTGGACGAAGCCGATCTACGTCCTCACGAGCGGCCTCACCGCGAGCGCGGCGGAGACCTTCGCCCTCGGCCTCTCCGCGAGGCCCGGCGTCGTCTTCGTCGGCGAGCCGAGCGCGGGCATCTTCTCGGACATGCTCCCGCGGCGCCTCCCCAACGGCTGGATCGCCACCCTCTCCAACGAGCGCTACCGCGGCCCCGACGGAAGCCGCCCCGAGGGCCTGGGCATCCGGCCCGGGGTCGAGGCGCCGATGGATCCCGCCCTCGCCGCGGCGGGCCGCGATCCCGCCCTCGACGCCGTCATGCGGCTCGAGGCCGAACGGCGCCGAGGCGGGAGGCCCTAGGCGACCGCGCTCGCGACCCGGGCGGCGACCTCCACCTCGACGTTGCCCGCGATCGCGAGCCACACGGGCGAGAGGCCCTTGGCGGTCTCCACGAAGGCCGCGAGCTCGGCCTCGGAGGTGTCGGGGGAGTCGAGCTCGACCTCGACGCGGATCTTCGCGAGGGAGAGGGGCTTCTCCCGCTTCTCGCCCGCGGCGCGCATCGAGTAGGACTCGACACGCTTGCCCGACTTCCTGAGGAGGAAGACGACGCAGGTGCTCACGCAGCCGCCGAAGGCGAGGAGGAGGAGCTCGAGGCCCCGGAAGCCCTCGCCGTCGCCCGCGGGCGGAAGGTAGTCGATGGGGAGGGGCCGGCCCGGATTGGTGGCGGAAATTCCCTCGAAGAGGACCTTCTGGTTCCTGAGCGTGACGACCGTCACGAGCGCGCTTGCGTCCATCCGCTTCTCCTTGCGCGAGAAATGTGCGGACCCCGGTACCGGGCGTCCTGGGGAGCAGTATCGCCGCGCGCGCGGGAGAAATCTTGTACGTTTCGGACATTCGAAGGGAGCTCGCCGCAGATTTCACGGAATTCCCTGAGGAAGTGGGGCTGGTCGTAGTAGCCCGCCTCCTGGGCGGCCCAGCTTCCCGCGAGCTCGGGGTGGCGCAAGACGAGGTCGAGGGCGCGCTGGAAGCGCACGATCCGCGAGAAGGCCTTGGGCTGAAGGCCCTGGCCCGCCAGGAAGAGGCGGGAGAACTGCCGGACGGAGAGACCGGCGTCCTCCGCGAGGAGGGCGACGGGCTTCGTCCCACCGTGGAGATAGATGTTCCCGAGGGCCTTGGAAAAGCGCTCGTCCCGTTCGAAGAGGCCCTTTTCGGCGCGGGCGAGGAGCCAGGCCTCGGCGACCGCGACGCGGGCCGCCGTGGAGCGGGCCTCCGCGAGCCGGCCCTCGAGCTCGGCGGCCGCGTTTCCGCCGAGATCCGAGAAGGAAGGCGAGCGGTCCTGGAACTCCGAAAGCGGGAGGCGGAAGAAGCGCCCGATCGCGCCCGGGGCGAAGCGGATGCCGAAGAAATCCGAGCCGGGCAGCATCGGCGCCACGATGGTCCGGGTCGCGATGCCAAGCAGCTTGAGGTACTGGAAGCGGGAAAAATCGAAGTAGAGATCGGCGCAGAGGTCGGGGAAGGCGCGATACGTAAAGTCCACCGGACCGCGGGGGGAGGAGAAGCTCCAGTAGCAGTGGACCAGGCCCGCAAGCTCCCCGCCGGGCGGGTATTCCCGGTAGTCGACCGCTTGGCTCGCGCAGCCCATCGCGGGTTGTCGCGGCCGATAGAGCCCGCTCACGCCGCAATGGTCGCTCCGCGCGGGAAGCCTGTCAATCAGGGGCCGCCGCCCGCGCGGCGAAGGATTGCGTGCGCGCCGGGGGCTGGTTCACGCCCCCCCGCGTCGCTCCCGCGACACACGCGCGCGGAACTTCCCGAGGATGAGGGCGAAGAAACCGAAAATGAAGCCCGCGCCGAGGAGGCTGAGGCTCACAAGGTCGCGGATCCAAAGCGCGGGATCGCTTCCCAGCCAAGCGGCCGTGACGGCGGACTCGCCGAAGCTCACGAGACCCATAACCAGGAAGCCGAGCGAGAGGGCGGGAAGGGCATGAAGGCCGCTGTAGGCCCAGAGCCAAACGAGGGCCCCGAGACCGGCGAGACCGATGGCGGCGCTGGGGAGTCCGAGTGGGACAAGCCAGGCGACCGCGGGCGTCATCGCCTGGACGAGGCCGAGATAAGCCGGCACCGTGACGACCGCGGCGAGCCAGGAAAGGGCGAGGCGGTGGCGCCGCGCCAGGAAAAGTGGCGCGAGGACGAACCAGGTCATGGCGGTACCCCCGATGGCGTAGAGGGACCAGGTCAGGCCTTTCGCCACAGCGAGATTGACGACCATGGGCACGAAGGCCCCGAAGCCGAGGATAAGGCTGATGATGGCGAAGGCGAGCTTGCGCCCGCGGGGGCGCCCCTTCCCCGGGCCCGCGTGGCCGTTCTTGTCGTCGAGTGCTTCGTCGCTCAATGTTTCCTCCCCATTGGAACCTTCGTGGAGGCCTCATCGGCGAGACCGGCGAATTCCCCCACATCCACCATACGCCACCAGGCCCAAAAAATCAGGCCGTTTCGCGCTGGACCGCGCGGATCGGCCGGCTCGTCGGCATGCCGCGGCCGGCTCCGCGGCGCTTGGCGACATCGGGGAAACATTCCGCAGGTCCCCCGCCGGCCTGAGAGCGGGCCATCGGGGCCAGCCCTACCGCCCGGGCGCTCCGCCGAGGGCGCCGAGCAGCTCGCCCACCGCGGCGGCCCCCCGCTCGTTGCGCGCGCCGAGTTCGCGCATCGCGTCCAGTCGGTCTTCGATCGCGGCCAGGCTCCGATGGATTCCCTCCAAGCGGCTTGCGGCGCTCCGGGAACCCTCGATCAGGCTGTCCATCCCCCGCGTGACCCGCGTCGCGGCCTCACGGGAGGCTTCGGACGAAGAGGCCGCCGCCGCCGATTCCCCGGACATGGCGGCGAGGGCCTCGAGCACGGCGCCCGAGGCGGCGGCCTCGGCGGAAAGCCGCCGGTCGAGGCCGACGATGGCGTCCTCGACCTCGGCCAGGGAGGCGGCCATGGCCGCGAAGGCGGACTCCGAGGCGACCGCGGCCGCGGCGCTCCGCGCGGAGATGGCGGCGGTTTCGCCGAGTACGGCGGCGACCTCGCCGCTGCGCTCCGCCGATTCTTCCGCGAGGCGGCGGATCTCCCCGGCGAGCACCTCGAAGCCGCGGCCATAGCCGCCCGCGTGCGCCGCCTCGATGGCCGCGTTGAGGGCCAGGATGGAGGTACGGTCGGCGACATCGGCGATGAGGGCGTTGGCCGCCCCAAGCCGCTCTTGCCGCTCGGCGAGCTCGCGGGACAGCTCGGCGAGTTCGGCCAGGCGCGCGCCGCCCTCGGCGGCTCGGGAGCGGAGCTCGGCTCCGAGGCCGGCCGCGCGGGTGGAGGAACCGGCCGCGAGCGCCAGTCCCCGCGCCATCCCCTCCACCGCCTCTTTCGCCGCGGAGGCGCGACCGAGCACGGACGCGGATCGAGCCGCGAGGCTCCTCGATTCGCGCTCGATGAGGGAGGACTCCTCGCGGCCCGACTTGAAGGCGGTTAGCCGGCGGCTCGCTTCCTCCTCCGCCGAACCGGCTTCCGCGGAAATCTCCCTCGCGGCGACGGAAACCGCCGCGAGGCCCTCGGCAAGCTCCGTGGAAGCGGAGCCGAGGGCCACCATGGCCGCTCCCGCCCTGCCCACGTCGCGCGACACGCGCTCCGCGAAGGCGTTGAAGGACTCGGCCGCCAGCCCGACCTCGTCGCGGCCTTGGGCGGAGATGCGGGCGGAAAGCACGCCTTCCCGTCCGCCGTCGCCGGCGGCCAGGGCGCGAAGGGCGGTCGAAAGGCGCGCCAGCGGAGCCAAGGAGGCGCCGAGGATCAGTTCGGCGGCCAAGGTGATGAGGAGGACAGCCGCCGCCGCCGCGCCGAGGATCGCAAGAACGCTTTTCTTCCGCTCCGCCGCGACGGCCTCGTCGACGAAACTTCGGGGCAAGCCGAGAAAAACCAGGCCGATCGCTTCGTCATCGAGGCCAAGGAGCGGGGAGAAGGAGGCGAAGTACTCCGCCTCAAGGATACGCTCGCGGCCGAGCCGGGCTTCCCCCGAGGCTGCCGGCGAGTCTTCGGCCAATCGGCTTCCCACGACCCCCTCCAGGCTGGACACGACCGCGCGATAGCCTTGGGGCTCACGGACATAGATGATGGATTCCACGCCGAGGTCCCGCTTCAGGGCCGCCGGGAGTTCAGCCCGTCCTTGCAGCGGCACGAGATTCCGGTCGACGAGCTCCCCGCCCGCGAGGAGGATCTTGCCGTAGTAGGTTCGCACGTAGTGGCCGACGGAGCGCGAATCCGCCTCGAGTTTCAGGCCGAAGGCCTTGTCGGCGACGCGGTCGGCGAAGCCCGCCAAGCCGGAGAATTGGACGGCGACGATGGCCGCGGCGAGGATGATTCCTTCCGCCAGGATGAGGGCGCGCAATCGCCCCCGTATGCCAAGTGTCATCGGTGGTACCGCTCCTTTGCCTGGCCGAAGCATGGCCGCGCGGAAGCGGTGAAAGGGTTAGTCTCTCGTCAATTTTCGGTCAATACGCGAAGGAGGGAGCGAAACGAGCATCCCGCGAGCCGGCGGAAGGGGACCGCCAACTTGCCGTCGCTCGCGGAACAAGCTCAGTCCGCCCGGGGCTTGCCCGCTTCCATGCGCTCGAGCGTCTCGCGGGAAAGCGGCTTCAGCCGCATCAAATGGGTGGTCACGATCACGCAAACCGCAAGAAGAAGGAGGCGGAGCCGGAGGTCGTCCGTCGCGAGGAAGGCCGAGGAACCGGTCGCCGTCCAGAGGAAGATGATCGAGAGGATCTTCGTCCTGACGGTCACGGCCCCTTCTTCCTTGTAGGCGCGGAGGTGGGCGCCGAAGAGCTTGTTCCGGAGGAGAAGTCCGTGGAGCCGGCTCGACCCCCGGGCGAAGCAGGCGGTCGCCAGGAGAAGAAGCGGGGTCGTCGGCAACAAGGGCAGGAGGAGGCCGACCAAGGCAAGCGCCAGGGCCAGAATGCCGAGGAGGACAAATACCTGGTTGAGGATCGAGGGCTTGGGCATGTCGCGCTCCTCTCAGGAAAGCGCCGCCGGAGAAACGGAAACGGCCTTTCCCTTTTGGGTAGTATCGCCTGAAAACGCGGGAGCGCAAGCGTTTTCGTCGCAGCGGCGGGCCGGCCGGGCTCGCCGGGGCCGACCCGTGCCGAAACCCGCGCCGCGGCACCGGCTTTAACCATTTCCTAACATTTCCCACACGAAGGTCTCATTCCGCTCCCGTATGGTCTAGCCATCCCGCAGGGGAAACCTACCGTTCGGAGGATGCCATGAAAAAGACGATTCTCGTCGCGGCTCTCGCTCTCGCGGCCTTCGCCTCGTTCGCCCAGGGAAAATACTCCTGGATCGATCCCGTTTCCGACGACAAGGACAAGATCCTTCCCGGCGTCGACCCGACCAAGGTGACCGGCACCATCGTGACCGCCGGTTCCTCGACGGTCTTCCCCCTCTCCGAGGCGGTCGCCGAGCGCTTCAAGAAGGAAGGCTTCACGGGCCAGGTCACCATCGATTCCATCGGCACCGGCGCCGGCTTCGAGCGTTTCGCCAAGACCGGCGAGACCGACATCGCCAACGCCTCCCGCGCCATCAAGTCCTCCGAAGTCGAGTGGGCCAAGGCCCTCTCCGCGCCCAGGACCCCGATCGCCTTCCAGGTCGGCACCGACGCCTTGGCCGTCTGCGTGAGCGCCAAGAACAAGTTCGTCCAGGACGCCACCGCCGCGGAGCTGGCCCTCATCTTCTCCACCGCCCAGTTCTGGTCCGACGTGCGCCCGACCTGGCCCAAGAAGGAAATCAAGCGCTTCTCCCCCGGCACCGACTCCGGCACCTTCGACTACTTCGTCGAGCACGTGTTCAAGAAGGACAAGAAGCCCCTTCTCGCGGCCAAGAACCTCCAGCTCTCGGAGGACGACAACGTCCTCGTCCAGGGCATCGCCGGCGACGAGAGCGCGATCGGCTACTTCGGCTTCGCCTACGCCGTGGAGAACAAGGGCAAGATCCGCCCGATCTCCGTGGACGGGATCGAGCCCAACCAGGCCAACGTGGACGCGAACAAGTATCCCCTCTCCCGCCCCCTCTTCCTCTACTCCGACGCCCGCGTCATCCAGGAGAAGCCCCAGGTCGCGGCCTTCCTGGCCTACTACCTGACCTACTCGAACGAGCTCATCAAGAAGGTCGGCTACTTCCCCGCGACGCCCGACGCGACGAAGAAGGCCAAGCAGGCCCTCGCCGACGCGATGAAGGGCAGGTACTGAGCCGCGATGTCCGACACCGGCAGCTACCCCGAGGGGAAGACCGGTACGGCGAGCCTCGCCCGGCGCCCACGGCCGGGCGAGGCCCTCGTGCAAGCCTTCCTCTTTTTTTGCGCGGCGGTCTCGATCCTGACGACCCTGGGCATCGTCGTCACCCTCGGGGAGGAATCCTTTTCCTTCTTCAAGGGCGTCAATCTCGTCGAGTTTTTCACGGGCAAGGTCTGGCAGCCCGCGATCGACCGATTCGGCATCCTGCCCCTCCTCGCCGCGACCCTCACGACCAGCCTCTACGCGATGCTCGTCGCCCTGCCCCTGGGGCTCCTCGTCGCGGTCTACCTGTCCGAATACGCGAGCGCGCGGGTTCGGGACATCCTCAAGCCCATCCTGGAGGTGCTGGCGGGCATCCCGACCGTCGTCTACGGCTACTTCGCCCTCACGACGGTCACGCCCTTCCTTCGCGGCCTCATCGGGGAGAACGTCGTGGAGGTCTACAACACCCTCTCCGCCGGTCTCGTGATGGGCATCCTCATCCTTCCCCTCATCGCCTCCATGTGCGAGGACGCCCTTTCCTCCGTTCCCGCGGCCTTGCGCGAGGGCGCCTACGCGATGGGCGCGACCAAACTCGAGGTCTCCCTCAGGGTCGTCGTGCCGGGCGCCTTCTCCGGCCTCGCTGCGGCCTTCATCCTGGGCCTCTCCAGGGCGGTCGGAGAGACGATGATCGTCGCCCTCGCGGCCGGCGCGGGTCCGAACCTGACCCTCAACCCCTTCAGGTCGGCGGAGACCATGACGGGCCACATCGTCCGCATCTCCGGCGGCGACCTTTCCTACGATTCCATCGACTACAAGAGCCTATTCGCGATAGCGATGGTGCTCTTCGTCGTGACGCTCGGCCTCAACATGCTTTCGAGGCGCATCATCAGGCGCTACCAGGAGGTCTACGAATGAGCGCCCCGGCCAAGCCGCGCGCGGCCCTGATCCCCGGCGAACCCGCCGACTTCAGCCCCAACCTGGAGGCCAGGAAGGCCCGCGGCGCCAAATGGCGCCTCGCCTTCCTCGGCGCGACCATCCTCTCGGTCCTCTTCCTCTTCGCCCTCGTGGCGAGCATCGTCAACCAGGGCTTCGGCTACGTCCTCACCGTGGCGGAGGTCGATCCCCCGGGCCTCTCGCGCGGAGGCCTTCCCCTCGAGCGGCAGGACTCTCCCGCCCTCGTGGAGACGATACGCGACAACGTGTCCCGCCGCTTCTTCATGAAGGCCGACGCGGAGGCCCCTTTCGCGATGAGGAGCCGCGAGGAGCTCCTGGCCTTCATCGACGCGGAGATCGTCAAGTCCCGCGTCGTGGGCACCTGGAGCCTCTCCGACAGCCTC
>JAEUJG010000335.1 GCA_016794765.1 Spirochaetaceae bacterium
GCACCGAGAGGTTGTTGTTGACCACCGAGCCCCGCGCGTCCATTAGGCCCGTGAGGATGTTCGAGTAGATCTCCGCCTGCTTGGAGCACTGCCGGTTCTCGATGATGATCTCGTCCAGGATGTCCGCCCGCGGCCCGGCGAGGCCGAGCTTGTCCGCGGCCAGGCGCATTTTCTCCAGGACCATCTGGTTCGAATCGATCGCGTTGACGAAGTACACGAGGCTCTTTTCCAGCGTGAACATGTCGAGGAGGTAGCGGTTCTCCATCGAGGTGTTGATGCGCTTCTCCAGGGACTCGGAGAGCATGTTGATCACCTTGAGGTGGCCGAGGAAGTGTGCGATCGTCCCGTAGAGGATCTTGAGGAGGACGTCGCGCGCGTTCCCTATCTTCCTGACCGCCCGGTCCTCGAAGAGGCCGAGGCCGTCGCTGGCGACCACGATGAGCCGCTCCCCCGCCAGGAAGAGGCCGAGGGAGGTGACGGTGAAGAGGAGCTGGTCCTCGCCGGTGAAGTTGCGGGGGCGCTTGAGTATCAGGGCCGTGCAGCCCTCCTGGAGGTCGAGGCGGCCAAGCTCGTCGGGGTCCAGGGCGGAGCCGAGGTCGTGGGGATCGATGCCGTACTCCCCGACGAGGGCGCTCCGCTCCGCCGCGTCGGGGGAGGAAAAGACGAGGACCGCCGCCGACTCGCGCGGACTCGGGACCAGAGCTCCTTCCGCGATGGCGTAGCACTCGAGCATGGGCGGGCCTCCTACGGAATGAAGCATAGTCCATGCCGCGGCGGCGCGCAAAAAGCCGCCGATGTCCGGCGGGGCCGCGGTCCCGGCCGCGGGTGGTTGGGACGCCTCGATCGGCGGCCGCGCGGTGTTAGTCCATGCTAATTTTCCCCCTTCCCGAAGTCCGCCTCCGGCGCTATTCTGGATCGGCGCCCGCGTGCGGCCCCGGCCTCCCCGATCCCGCGGCCAGCATGCCGCGGGGCGGCGCGGAAGGTTGTTCGATGAATCTTTCCCTTGAGGCGACGGCCCTCGGCCTGACCATCCTGGCCGGTCTTTCGACCGGCGTGGGCAGCATCATCGCCCTCGTGGCCAAGCGCAAGACCTCGCGCTTCCTGTCCACCGCGCTCGGCTTTTCCGCCGGCGTCATGATCTACGTGTCGCTCGTGGAAATTTTCCAGGAGGCCCGCGTCGACCTTTGCGGTCACTGGGGCGCGCGCCCGGGCTACTGGGGCGCCGTGGCCGGCTTCTTCGGCGGCATCGCCCTCATCGCGGCCATCGACAAGCTCGTGCCGCCCGTCGTCAATCCCCACGAGTCCCGGGCGGGCGAGGCGGCGGCCTACGAGGCGGCCGACCTGCGGGCCTGCCCGGCGGACGCTCCCCACGCGGCGCGGCGGGGCAGGCTCATGCGCACGGGGCTCCTCACCGCCTTCGTCGTGGCCCTGCACAACTTCCCCGAGGGCATCGCCACCTTCCTCTCCGTCATGCGCAATCCCGAGGTCGGCGTCGCCGTCGCGCTCGCGATCGCCGTCCACAACATCCCGGAGGGCATCTCCATCTCGGTGCCGGTCTATTTCGCCACCGGGTCTCGGCGTCGGGCCTTCTGGTATTCCTTCGCCTCGGGCTTGGCCGAACCCGCGGGCGCCGTCATCGGCTACCTCTTCCTCCGCCCCTATCTCGGCGGGCCGCTCTTCGGCCTGGTCCTGGCCGGCGTCGCGGGCATCATGGTTTACATATCGCTGGACGAACTCCTGCCGGCCGCCCGCGAGTTCGGCGAACCACATTTCGCGATGGGCGGCCTCGTCGCGGGGATGGCGGTGATGGCCTCCAGCCTGGTGATGTTGGCATAGCCGGATAGCCCGTCAGGCGAGCGCCTCTTCCCGGAGGGTCTGGCCGAAGGCGGCCTCGCCCCCGGGCGCGAGGAGGAGGGCGTCGTCGCCGATCCGCGCGGTCTCCACGCAGACCATGCCGAGCTCGTTGCCGGCGCCGAGGTCGGCCAGGGCGCGTGCCCGTTCGGGGCCGGGATTCCAGACGACCGTGGATGCGCTGCCGCGCTTCTCCACGACGAGGCGGCGGCGGAGGACGGGATCGACGAGGACCGCGGCGCCGCGATGGCCGACATAGCGGCGGTCCACCTCGCCCGGGAAGCTCACGGGACCTTCCTGGACGCGGGCGGCGCCGCCCGCCGTGTCGTCGGCGTAGCATAGCCCCTCGAGCCCCTCCAGGCTGACGCGCCGGGCGTCGCCGACGGCCAGGTAGCCGTGCAGCGCGGCGGTCGCGGAGACGGCCGCGTCGGACGCGTTGCGCGCGCGAAACTCGATGTCGAGCTCGGTCCCGAGCCTGATCGCGCACTCCGCGGAAAGCCCGGGGATGGTTCCGGCGCCCGGCGCCGGCTCCCCCGGCGCGGCCCCGGCTGGCGCGGCCCCGGCAGGCGCGGCGGGCAGGACCAGGCGGAGGAGGAACTCCCCGCCCGGAAGCTGGGCCGCCTCGACAAGATCCCAGGGGGCGAGCCGGGCGTAGCCGTGGGCAGGCAGTCCGCCGCCCGCGGGCGCGGCGCCGAACCAGGGAAAGCAGAGGGGGACGCCGCCGCGGATCGCGCGGCCCGCCTCGTAGCGGGCGAGTGGGCCGAGCCAGAGGATCTCGCGGCCGCCCGCGGGCGCGAAGGACAGGACCTGCGCGCCCTGGAGGGAGACGACGGCGCGGCAGCGCGCCGAGCGGACGCGGAGGAAGGCGAGGCCGCCCGGGCCTTCCTCGACGGCGACGCTCCCGCCGTCGAAGCGGCGCTTGAGCGCGGACAAGGTTGCTCTATCCATGGCGCGATCCCTCCGGCGCTCCGCCTTCGGGCGGCGGCGCCCGCGCCAGTATAGCCCGGCCGTCGGGGCGGGGCCAAGGCCGGCCGCGCTCCGGCGCGCGCGGGGGTGAAGTCCGGACGCGCGGCGGCCGGGACTCCTTGCCCGCCGACCCCGGAAATGCTAGGCTTGTAGGCGGCGCCCAAAGGGCGCCCGAGGCAGCATGGTAGACGTTTCCGCTTTGCAAAAGTATTCGCTCTTCGGGGGGCTCCTCCCCGAGGAGATCGACCGGCTCAGGCCCTTCATGGAAGGGGCGTCCTTCGCCCCCGGCGATGCGATCATCCGCGAGGGCGAGCCGAACGGCCGCATCCATTTCGTGCTGGAGGGCCGGGTCGAGGTGACGAAGCGGGACCGCTCCCTCCTCGAGATCGGCGAGGGCGAGACCTTCGGCGAGGTGGAACTCCTCGACGTCCAGCCGGCGGTCGCCTCCATCAAGGCCCTGGTGCCCACCCGCGTGGCCTCGATCTCCAACCGCTCCCTCCACGACATCTATAAGTCCGATCCGCGCGTCTTCGCCATGCTCATCATGAACCTGGCGCGGGACCTGGCGCGGCGGCTGCGCCGCATGGACGAGACCCTCTGCGCCGCCCTCTCCGCCGCCGAACGGCGCTGAGGGCGGCCGGTAACGCCGCCCGCACAGGTCAGCTCCGGCGCGCCTTCCGGGACAGGGCGAGTCCGCCGAAGCCGGAGATGATCGCCATATAGAAGCCGAGGTCGTACCAGAAGCCCGTGTTGTTCCGTTCGTAGACGCGGATCTCCGGCTTGAAGATCTGGACGACGATGGAAACCGGCGCCACCCAGCCGTGCCAGATGCCGGTCCAGAAGCCGGCGGGCTTGTCCGGATTGTTCTTCCCGTCTCCGGGTATGCAGGACACGCAGAGGAAGAGGACGAGGACTGCCGCGAGGGCGAGGCGAAGACGCTTGTTCATCGAATGGCTCCTTGCTTGGACGCTTCCCGAAAAACTATAGCACGCCGATCCCTCGGCTCCAATCGCCGCCCGGTCCCGGCGCCGCCCCGGCGCGTCCGCGGCCCGCGCCGGGCGCGGCCGGAAGGCCCGGTCACTGGTCCCTTCTCGGCCGCAGCGCCTCCCAGCGGGCGTCGTAGGATCCGGCGCGCAGGACCCTGGCTTCCGCGTCGAAGACGAGGAGGTCGGGGCCTCCGGAGTCGGTGGCCGACTCCGCCGCCCTCCGCAGGGGGGCGAAGATCGTTTCGAGCGCGGAGGCGAGGGCGGCGGGGCCGAGGGGCAGGTCGAGGAGGCCGACCAGCTGCCCCGGCGCCTCCGGGTTGGGCCGCACGAGGAAGGATCCCGCGCGCGGGTAGACCGCTCCCGCCACCTCCAGGGAGCCGCGCGCGAACCGGAGGGGCAGGCCGGCGGCGAGCCGCGCCGTGAGCCGATTCGATTCGGGGCCGCCGACGAGGAGGAAAGAGACCGAGCCCGGCGGCAGTTCCGCGGCTTCTAGGTCCGGGAGGACGCGAGGCTCCAAGGCCTCGCCGACGCCCAGGTCTTGCGCGAGGGTTTCCGCCAGGGCGCGCAGGGCGGCGCTCTCCCGGGCCTTCGCCGTGCCGTAGACGATGGCGAGGGGGCGGTGCCGGAGGTCCACGACGCCGCCGCCCCCGTTGGGCGGCGCGGCTATGCCGGCCGGCGGCGCGGCGCCGCTCCTTCCGGAGGCGGGCAGCGGCCGGAGGCGGCCGTCCGCCGGATCCAGGGCGAAGAGGGCGCCGGGGCTCCCGGCGTCTGCCGTCGCTTCGGCGCCGTTGATGGACAGGACGATCCTGCCGCGGGAGGCCAGGCGGGGATGGCGGAGGTCGAGGGTGAGGAGGGCGACGTTCTCCGTCTCGACCTCCAGGTGCCGCTCGTCGACGACGAGGGCGCTGGCCGCCGCCGGCTCGCCCGGGGTTTCGTGCTCGAGGACTGCGAGCCAGTCCGCCCGGCCGAAGCGCGGCCGCGGCGAGCGGAGCTCCACGCGTTCGGGCCAAGGATCCCTTCTCCGGGCGCGCAGCCAAACGAGGAGGCGCTCCGGCCCTTCCGATCCGGTCCAGGCCTCCCAGGGGTCGCCGCCGGGAACCGCTTCGAACGAAATCGGACAACGCTCCGCCCGGAGCCTTTCCGCGAGGGCGGCGGCGGCGCCGGGCGGGACCCGCGTGTCGGCTCCGCCGACGACGAGGAGGATTGGCGTCCGCGCCAGCGCCGCGAGGCCCTCCTCGCCGCGCCATCCGGAGAAGGCCGCGACCGCGGCGAAGCGCCCCGGCCTGAGCCGCGCCAGCGCGAGCGCGTCGTCGGCTCCTTCCCGCCAGCCGGCCAGGTAGACCCGTTCCGGATCGACCGGAAGGCCGGCCAGGAGTTCCTCGAGGAAGCCCGACAGTTCGATCACGCCGGCCGTGGCGCCGCTCCTTCGCGGGGCCGCCGCGACGATGAAGTCCGCCGCGCCCGCGCCTTCGATCCCGGCCGCGGCCTCGCGCGCCGACCCGCCTTCCGCTCCGAGGCAAAGCAAGAGCGCATAACGCTTCTTTTGGTCGAGCCCGGTCGGGAGGCGCAGGGCGTAGGGCTGGAGCGAGCCGTCGAGGCTCGAGGCGCGGGCGTAGGAGCGGATCGCCTCCGGCGCGGCGCTCCCGGGCTGGGCGGCGCCCGCCGGCGCGGCGGGGCCCGGCGCGGCGAGCCGGGCGACTTCGCGGTAGGACGCGAGGCGGTCGGCCAGGGGCGGCAAGGCGGCGGCGGATCTGGCGGCGTCCCGACCGTCTTTCCGGGAGCCGCCCGGCGCGGTGGCCGGCGCGGTGGCCTGCGCCGCGGCGCCGCCGGCCTCGAGGACCGCGGCATGGTAGGCGAGGGTTGC
>JAEUJG010000382.1 GCA_016794765.1 Spirochaetaceae bacterium
TCGCGGTGGAGCTCCGCCGCGGCTTCTTCTGGTACTACTTCGAGCCGCACGCCAAGCCGCTGCGCGTGGAGCTCGATCCCGAATCGCCCTGCCAGGGCCTGGATCCGCGCCGCCGCGGCACCTGCCTGTTCCGGGTCAGGACCCGGGGGCGGCGGATCGCCTGCGAGTTCTCCCACTCCCTGACCGACGGCTCGGGCGGCATTCGTTTCCTCAAGACCCTCCTTGTCGAGTACTTCCGGCTCCGCGGCGTCGAGGCCGGCGGCGAGGATCCCGAGGTTTACCGTCTGGACGAGGCGCCGGATCCCGAGGAATTCGAGGACGCCTACAACCGGCATTTCTTCGGCGACTTTCCCCACCCCGAGGCGGGAAAGCCGGCCTTCCGCCTCGAGTCGCCCCTCCTCGACAAGCACCGCTACCGGGTGATCTCCGGCGTCGTTCCCCTGGCCCCCGTCCTGGCCAAGGCCAAGGAGTTCGGCGTTTCGCTCACCGAGCTCCTGGCGGCGGTCTACATGGACGCCCTCCAGGAGATCTGGTTCGCCGCGCCGCCGGCAGAACGGCGCCGCCGGCGCCCCCTGGCCGCGGTCGAGATCCCGGTCAACATGCGCAAGTTCTACCCGACCAGGTCCAACCGCAACTTCAGTCTCTTCATCCTGATCACCCAGGACTTCCGCCTCGGGCGGCGGGAGTTCCCGGAGATCGTGGCCAGGGCGCACCACCAGATGCGCTTCGAGAACGACGCGGCCTCCATCGCGCGGCAGATATCGCGCAACGTGGGCGGGAGCCGCAAGCTCCTCGTGCGCCTCGTGCCCCTCGTCGTGAAGGACTTCTTCGCCCGGCTCCTCTTCTCCGCGATGGGCGAAAACCTGGTCTCGGGCTTCATCTCCAACCTCGGCCCCGTGAGCCTGCCGCCCGGCCCCGCCGCCCACGTCGAGCGCTTCGACTTCATCCCCGCCTCCAGCCGCGTCACGAAGACGAACGCCTCCACCCTGAGCTGGAAGGGAAAGCTCTACATCGATTTCGGGAGCCTCGCGCGCTCCCGGGAACTCGAGCGCCTGTTCTTCCTGCGCCTGCGGAAGCTCGGGCTGCCCGTCCACGTCGAGTGCAACCTGCCGGAGGCCGAGCTTGGACCACGTTGAGACGAACCTGCGCTTCGCCCGCCTGGCCTACAAGGGCGCCGAGGGCTCCTGGTACGCCCTGGACAACGCGGCCTGCATCATGCCGGCCGTGGCGGGCGGCGCGGCGAGCTCTCTCTTCCGCCTTTCCGCCACCCTGGACACGCCGGTCAAGCTGCCCGCCCTGGAGGAGGCCCTGGAGAGGACCCTCCGGCGCTTCCCCTACTTCGTCACCGAGCTCAGGCCGGGCCTCTTCTGGCACTACCTGGAACCGGCGACGCGGCGGCCGCGCGTGGTCGCGGACGCGCGCTCGCCCTGCCAGGACTTTGACATGCACCGGCGCGGGACCTGCCTCTTCCGCGTCCGCGCCCGCGAACGGACCATCGCCTGCGAGTTCGCCCACGTCATCTCCGACGGCACGGGAGGCATCCGCTTCCTCAAGAAGCTCCTCGTCGAGTATTTCCGCGTCCTCGGCGTGGAGCCCGTGACCCCCGAGGCCAGGGCCGCCGACCCCGACCTGGCCGCGCTGGACGAGCCGCCCCATCCCGAGGAATGCGAGGACGCCTACAACCGTCACTTCCCCTGGAATTATCCCTACCCGGCGCCCGAGGGCCGCGCCTTCCACATCGAATGCCCCCTCCTGCCCCTTGGGGACTACCGCGTGATCGTCGGCATCCTGCCCCTCAAGCCGACGATCGCCCTCGCGAAGAGCTTCGGCGTGTCGCTCACGGACTTCCTCATCGCGGTCTACATGGACGCCCTCCAGGAGATGTACTTCGCCGCGCCCGCCCGGATCCGGCGCGCGAGGCCGCGCATCGCCATCGAAGTGCCGGTCAACATGCGGCAGTTCTACGAGACGCGGACGAACCGCAACTTCAGCCTCTTCGTCCATGCGGAGGAGGACCCGCGCCTGGGGCGGCGCGCCCTCGGGGAGCTGGCCAAGCGCGTCCACCACCAGCTGCGCCGCGACATCGACAAGGCCTCCATGGCCCGCCATATAGCGCGCAACGTCTCCGGCGGCCGCCTCCTGCCCCTCCGCGCGACGCCCCTGCCCGTCAAGATGCCGATCATGCGCTTCCTCTTCTCCATCTACGGGGAGAACAAGATCTCCGGCGTCTTCTCCAACCTCGGCTCCGTGGTCCTGCCCGAGGCCGTGGCGCGGCGCGTGGAGCGCCTGGACCTGGTCCACGCGCCGAGCCCGACCCTCAAGACCAAGATCGCCATCATGAGCTGGCGCGACACCCTGCACCTGAGCTTCGGGAGCCTCGGGACGTCGCGGGAGCTCGAGCGGCTGTACCTGACCCGCCTGCGGAGGCTCGGCCTCCCCGTCAAGGTCGAATGCAATCTTTCGGAGGATAGCTAGATGCCCTACTGCCCGGAATGCGGCGTGGAACTCGCCGAAAACGCCCTCTCCTGCCCCCTCTGCGGAAAGCGGATCGACGAGCCGCGCGGAAGCGCCCACCACCACCCGCGCGAGAAATTCATCGATCCCGACGACGCTGAGAAGCTCTCCGACCGGGAACGCCGGAAGATCGTCTGGGAGGCCCTCTCCGTCTCGGCGGCCATAGCCGGCCTGGCCGTGGCGGCCATCAACTTCCTGATCTCCGGCGCCCTGAGCTGGAGCCTCTATCCCCTCTTTTCCCTGGCCTTCCTCTGGGCCGGCCTTTCCGGGCCGCTCCTCTTCTATTCGCGGCCCCTCCTGGCCGCGGCCTTCCCTGCCCTGGCCCTGCCCCTCTTTCTCCTCGGCATCGACCTCGTGGACGGGGCGCTGACCTGGGGCCTCACCATCGGCGTGCCGATCGCCCTGGACGTGGAACTGTCGCTGGCCGTGGCCTACCTCATCGGCCGCTTCTCCAAGCGCAAGGGCGTCAACCTCATCGCCCTGGCCCTGCTGGCCGCGGCCAGCATCTGCCTCGGCATCGAGGCGATGGTAAGCCTCCAGCTGCAAGGCGTCCTCCGCTTCCGCTGGTCAGCCATCGTCGCCGTTACCCTCGTGCCGGTGGCCGGGTTCCTCTTCTACATCCACTACCGGGTCGGCAAGAAGACCAGCCTCCGCAAGCTCTTCAGGCTCTGAGCGCCCGGCGACGGCGGGAAGCTTTCCCGTCACGAAAAGGAAGGCTCCTCGAGAAATCGAGGGGCTTTTTCCGTATTTGCGGATTATGGCTTTTGCATCTATTGACCTTTGTTCTCGTTTTCTGTAGGATGTTCTCAACACGACGCAGGGTAGAGCAGTTGGCAGCTCGTCGGGCTCATAACCCGGAGGTCGCAGGTTCGAGTCCTGCCCCTGCTATAGGTTTCCGTAAGGCTTCTTTGTTCTACATGAATCGGGGTAACTCCTGATGAAACCTAAAGATAACGCTCCAGAGCAATCTGGGGCGTTTTCTTTTTTAAACGCGCCGCCGCCGCGGCAAGCCAGTGCGGAGTTCTGTGGCGCCGTGAAGGCCGGCGACCGGCGCTGAGGCGGTGGGCTTCTGTTTATTTGTCAATCATGATTGATAAAGCACTGAAAAAGGTGTAATCTATTAAACATGATTGACGGAAGCAGGGCTTGGCCAAGCTATATCCCTCGCCCCGACTACATCGAACGCATCAGCCCCTTTATCGGCAAGGGGCTCATCAAGGTCCTGACCGGGCAACGGCGGGTTGGGAAGAGCCATATCCTGTACCAGCTCATGGACGAGATCGCGCGGCGGGATCCGGCGGTCGAAATCACCTATATCAACAAGGAGCTTCACGAATTCCGGGCCATCCGCGACGGCGACGAACTGTATCGCTACGTTTCCGGCAAGCTCAAGGCCGATGCGCCCAACGCCCTCTTCATCGACGAGATCCAGGAAATCAAGGGCTTCGAGCACGCGCTGAGAAGTCTCCTGGCCGAGGCGCGATGCGACATCTATTGCACGGGCAGCAACGCCGATCTCCTTTCCGGAGAGCTCGCCACCTTTCTCGCGGGACGCCATGTCGAAATCCGGATCCATCCCTTGAGCTTTGCGGAGTTCCTACGCTTCCACGGCTTGGACAACTCGCGGGAAAGCCTGGCGCGCTACCTGCGCTTGGGCGGAATGCCCTACCTGTCCGCTATCGGGCTCTCCGAGGCGGTCGCCTTCGAATACCTGGAAAACGTGCATGCGTCCATCATCCTCCGGGACGTTGTCGCCCGGGAAAAAATACGCAATGTCGATTTCCTTGAGACCCTGCTCGAATACGTCGCCGACAACGTCGGCAACCTGTTTTCGGCCAACAACATCTCGAAGTATCTCAAGTCCCAACACGTCGCCATGCCGGTTCCGACCGTCCTAAGCTATCTATCGGCCCTCCAGCGGGCCTTCATCATCCGCAAGGCGCGCAGGGCCGATCTCAAGGGCATGAAGCTTTTCGAGGTCGGTGAAAAATACTACTTCGAGGACCTGGGCCTCAGGAACGCGGCCCGCGGCCGATCGAGCCCCCTGGAGCAAGGCAAGCTCGTGGAAAACGCGGTCTACCTGCGCCTGGTCGAACGCGGCTACGAGGTCTATGTCGGCTGGATAGACGGTTTCGAGATCGATTTCGTCGCGGCGAAGGCCGACCGCAGGATCTACGTCCAAGCCGCGTATCTCATCGCCGACGAGGCGACCGCGACGCGGGAATTCGGCAACCTGGCCCGGATCGACGACAACCACCCGAAGTACGTCGTCAGCATGGACGAGACTCTGGCAAGTACCAATTATAATGGAATCGAGCGCAAGAACCTGCGCGATTTCCTGCTGATGGAGCTGTGATGGCTAGAGGCTTCCCCAAATCGTGAAGAAGGCGATGCAGGCGATCGCCCAGAGCACGACCCTGAGGCAGCCCGAGCCTTCCTTGGCGGCGGGAGCCGGCGGATTCGGGTTTGGGCGGGCCGGAGCCTGGCGCGGGCCCGGGGCCGGCGCCCGCGCGCCGGGAGGGGCGGCCAGCTCCGCCAGGAGGCGCTCGTTGCTCGTCGGGGCGGCGGCGACGCCGCGCCGCGACGCGGCGGTCTTCGCCGAAGCGCCTCGCGCCGCCCCGTAGGCCGGCCCCACCAGCGAGGCGACGAGGTCCTCGTTGCTCTCCTCCCCAAGGTCCTCCCCGACAAGGCCCGCGTCGTAGGGGTCCCGGCCGCCGCCTCCCGTGGCGCGGGGCGGGTTCGCGGGCGTCGATCTCGGCGCTGGCCCGCCGAGCCGGTAGGCCGCCTCCGCGGCGTCGATGAAGCGCAGCTGGGAGCTGTCCAGGATGGTGATCGAAAGCTGGGTCGTGCCGAAGTTATCGTTGTGGTAGGGTTCGTCGACGAGGCCGACGGCGCTCACCCAGCGGCCTTCCCAGGAGGCGCGGGGCGCCTCCGTCAGGGACTCGAGGCCTTCCGACCAGAAGATGAGCTTGAAGCCGTCGCTTCGCCAGTCGGCGAAGTTGACGAAGGCGAAGGGGTCGCCGTGCTTGGTGATTCCGTCGGCCTTGACGCTCACGATCCGGCCGACGATCTCCAGCTTGCGGCCGACCGCGGCGTGGATGCCGGCGTAGTCGACCCCGCTCAAGACGGGGTAGGGGCCTGAGTAGGGGCCGCGCCCGTGCGGTGTCGTTTTCTTGGCGGGCTTTTTTGGGGCCGGCGCGCCCGCCTCGGCGCCCGCTGCACCGGTGGCGCCCGCGGCGCCGGTTTCGGTTCCGGCGGAACCCGTCGAGCCGCCGGGGAGATAGGCCGCGGCGCGGAAGTCTTGGAGGGAGGGCAGGAGCTCCACGGGGTTGTCGCAGAGCCGCGCGAACAGCTCCTCCGCCCGGGTCAGGGAGGGGATGTCCCTGATCGCCCCCAGCGCGTCCGAGTCCCCGGGGGAAGCATAGTCGTCGCCGACGAAGAGGATGTTCTCACCGGTGGAGAAACGGGTAAAGAGGCTCGGGCGTTCGATCAGGGCCGCCAGGCCGAGGTCGATGGCGATGGCTGGGAAGCGGTCCTTGAGCCCGCGGGGCGCGGCGACGGTCCAGGCGGGGTGCTGGAAGTTCACGTGGCCGGATTCGAGCTCCGGTAGGCCCGGCAGGCGCGCGAAGCCGAGCCCGTCGTAATCAAGAAGCTTTAGGCCGCCCTCGGCCGTGACCACGAGGTTGCCGGTTTGCAGGTCCCCATGGACGAGCCCGTTGGCCTCCAGGTCCTGAACGAGCCGGGCGAGGCGGCCGCGCAGTTTCCGGAGGGCCTCGGCGTCGCCGTGATGGGCCTCCAGGTAGGGACCGAGGGTCTGACCCTCGATCCAGTCCATCACCATCGCCGGTACGATCCGGCCGCCGGCGTCGAGGCAGCGCTCCTCCCAGTCGGCGGCGGCGAAGTAGGCCTGAAGCGCGGGCGCCCGGGCCAGGGTGTTCTTGAGCTCGGCGCAGGCGGCGGCGGCCCGGGCCTGGCGGGACTGGTCCTCCTCCGTAAAGCAGCGGACCGCCTTTCGCGCCCCGCCCGGAAGGGTGAGCTCGTAGATGAGGGCATAGCCGCCGGAGAGGGGCAGGGGCGCGCCCATCGGACCGAGCCTGCAGCGGGCGCCTTTCAGGGACGGCGCGAGGAGCTTGCCTTCGGGACGCTGGAAGGCGGCGTTGTAGTCGCCGATCGAGGGCCAGCCCATGGTCACCTGATCCAGAGGAGGGTTAGGTCGTCGCGGCCGAGTCGGCCTTCGGCCATCCCGCGGCGGGCCCAGGCCTCGAAATCCGCCAGGGTGGCTTGGGCGAGGAAGCGCAGGAGGTCGCGCCGATCCTCGGAGGCCAGGAGATGGGCGGCCAGGGAGTCCGTCGCGAGGATGAGGGCAGGGCGCCTGAGCCCGGCGAGGCCGACGACGACGCTCCGGAAGCGCGGCGTTCCGCCGCTCCCGGGCCGGGCCCGATCCTCGACGAGCTCGGGTGTGTTCGAGAAGGCCGCCGGAGAGTCCAGGGGGAAGGCCGCCCGGAGTTCGAGGCCGTCGAGGACGAAGAGGCAGCTGTCGCCTATCGCGGAGGCGCGCAGGGACCGGCCGCCCCGGCCTATCTCCACGAGGAGGGCCGTCGACCAGGAGCCGCGGGCCCGCGCGCGGTCGGCGAGCCAGTCCCGCGGCCCAGCCGCCGCGCGGGCAAAGTCGCGGCGTGCGCGCGAGATCGCCTCGGCGTTCGGCCCCGCGAGGACGA
>JAEUJG010000384.1 GCA_016794765.1 Spirochaetaceae bacterium
AGGAGGCCCGCGCGACGCCCGAGGGGTTGTTGTGCTTCATGATGGCGCAGGCCGGGCTCCCGCCGAGGTAGCGGAGGATGGCGAGCGCGGCGTCCACGTCGGTGAGGTTGGTCTTGCCCGGATGCTTGCCGAACTGGAGGAGCTCGGCCGCGGCGACGAGGCCGCCGGGGGCCGGCAAGCCGCCCTCGCCCACGATCTCCACGCCGCCGAGGGAGAGGTTCCCGCCGACGGGACGGTAGAGGGCGGCGCTCTGGTCGGGATTTTCCCCGTAGCGCAGGCCCTTGCGCTCGCCCTCGACCTCCCAGGTCAGTTTTTCGTAGGCGAGGAGGGTCTTGCGTCCCGTTTCGTCGTAGAAGG
This sequence comes from Spirochaetaceae bacterium, assembly GCA_016794765.1. Classification (GTDB taxonomy): domain Bacteria; phylum Spirochaetota; class Spirochaetia; order Treponematales; family Rectinemataceae; genus JAEUJG01. The sequence goes on from JAEUJG010000384.1 coordinate 358, forward strand.
CGATCTCGAGCCGGGGGGGGAACAGGTCGTCGGCGAAGCTCTTATAGGCGGCCGCCAGGCTGGGCTTTTCCATGGGCGGAGTATATCGAGGAGCCCATGACGAGAAAAGGGGCGTTGCTAGGAGGTTCGGCCCCTGGCCGCCGCGCGCTTTGCCGCGGCCCGGAGCCTGACGGCTCTCCAGGAGGTGGTCCGTCGCGTGATGCCGTCTTCACCCCGTGAATACACCGAGGTGCCGGTCCGGACGAAAAAGTAAACGAGTCCGCCGAGCAAAAGATGGAGGTAATAGGAGCCGAAGCGCCAGAGGATGACGGCCGAAAGCGCGGCGCCGGGCGCCCCGGTCAGTCCGCCGAGGACGAGGGAATAGGAAGCCTCGATGCTGCCGGAGGCGCCCGGCGTGGGAATGAAGGTGGAGACGAAACCGCAGAGGTTGAAAGCGAAGAGGAAGGCGCCGAAGGGCACGGTCGTCCCGGTGAGGACGACGAGGGGCACATAGAGGCCGATGGCCCAGAGCGCCTGGTCGAGAACGTGCACGACGAGGTCGAGGAGGACGAGCCAGAGCCGTTTGGCCCAAAGATGGCTGAAGCTGTCGCCGAGGCCAAGGCTCCAGGCCGAGAGTTTTTCGGCCCAGTGTTCGTCCTTGGAAAGGCGGCTGATGAGCCTGCCGAGCTTGCTCGCTTCGATGGCCAGCGCGAAGCGGCCGATGACCTGGGGGCGGGCGAAGACGAAGAAGAGCAGGACGCTCGCCGCGAGGGTCATGAAAAGGCCGATGCCGAGGATGAAGGCGGCGTTGCCGCTCCTGCCGAGGAGGGACAGTCCCTGGCCGGCGAACAGGACGATGACGACGACCTGGGCCAGGTTGGAAACCATGAGGCGGGAAAACACGATGTTGGTGGCGGTTGTCGAATCGAGGCCGAGCTTGGTGAAATGGTAGATCTGGAAGGGCTGGCCGCCCGCTGAGCTCGGCGTGATGCCGGAGAAGAACAAGCCGATCACGTTGCTGTAGAGGGAATCGCGGAAGGAGAGCCTGATGCCGAACTGGCGGAACAGGACCTTGAACCTGATCGCGTCGATGAAATAGACGAGGATGACGAGGGAGAAGGGAAGCATGACCTCCCAGAGCCGTACGGTTGCCAGGGTAGAGGCGAATTCCTCGAAATCCAGAAGGAGGCCGAGGAGGGCGTTGATCACGAGTCCCGCAAGAACCGCGATAAAAAGGCTTTTTAACAGCTTCGGGGGGCTTTTTGATCCGATGCTCGCGCCGAGTTCGCTCTTCGCTTCCATACTGCCGCCTACTATACAGCCGCTTGCGCTTGTTGGCAACGAAGATGCGGGGAAAGCGGAGACGCGCGCGCGGAAAGGCGCGCCGACCGCGGAAGAAGTGCCGGCGGCCGGGCGCGGAGCCTTCCGCCCCGGCCGAGCCCTAGATTGTCGAATAGGCCGCGGCCAGGGCCTCCGGCCCGATTCCGGCCAGCCGATCGGCGACCAGCCGATCGAAACGCGATATGCGATCGAAGGCCGAGGCCGCGAGACGGCGGCGGAATTCGAGCCTCGTCGCGCCGCGCGCGATTCGGAGCTCTTCGAGGAGCCCGCCGTATTGGCCCGGATCGGAGACGGAGGCGACGCGGAGGAAGTTCTTGGCGGCGGCGCGGATCATCGCCGGCCCGCCGATGTCGATGCGCTGCCTGAGGGCCTCCACCGGGGAGGAGGCGTCGCCGGCCGCCTCGGCGAAGGGATAGAGGTTCCCGACGACGAGATCGAAGGGCTTGGCGCCGAGGCGGTCGAGATCGGCCGCGTGGGAAGCGTTGCCGGTCTCCGCGAGGAGACCGAGATAGATCTTCCAGTCCAAGGTCTTCACGAGCCCGCCGGCCATCTCGGGCTGTCCCGTATAGTCGCTCACGGCGACGAGGCGCGCGGCCGCGGCGGCCGGGCCCAAGGAGGAGAGCGCCGCGCCGATGGCCTCGTAGGTGCCGCCGGTCGAATAGAACTCGATGCCGGGCGCCTCGCGAAGGAGCCCCCGCACCAGTTCCTCGAGGCCGGTCTTGTCATAGACCGACACGAGGGCCCTGCGGACCGGGATCGAATCCGCGACCGACGCCACGTTGTTGAAGGCCATGTTGCTCGCTCCCTAGTCCGCGGGATATTCCACGTAGGCGTAGGCCGAGTGGTTGTGGATGCTTTCGAAATTCTCCGCCTCGACGGAAAACCGGGGAAACTTGCCGAGGATTTCGACCTCTCGATGGACCTCGCGGACGACGTCCTCCACGAAGCG
>JAEUJG010000394.1 GCA_016794765.1 Spirochaetaceae bacterium
CGGTTTCATGCGCGGATTCTATATCGGAACCGCGAATTGATAAAGCGGCCCGGCCGGCCTTCGCGCCGGCGGCCTGCCTGACGTCCCCGGGGGGGGAGTCGAAGGGAGCCAATCCATGATTGAGACGAAGACGGCCGCGGGGCGGCATTTCCATTTCGACGGCTGCGACGTCGTGGGGCTCGCGCGCAAGCACGGGACACCCCTCTACGTCGTCTCGGAAACGGCCATCCGGGCGCGCATCCGCGAGCTCAAGGCCGACTTCCTCGACAAGCATCCCGGCGCCTTCGCGGTTTACGCCAGCAAGGCCTTCCAGACCCTCGAGATGTGCCGCCTCGTCGCGGAGGAGGGGCTCGGCCTCGACGTCGTCTCCGGCGGCGAGCTCTACGCGGCGGCCAAGGCCGCCTTCCCGATGGAGCGCGTGTTCCTCCACGGCAACGGCAAGACCCGGGCCGAGCTCGAGATGGCGGTGGAGCTCGGCGTCGGCCGGATCGTCGTGGACAACCTCGACGAGCTCGAAACCCTCGACGAAATCGCCGAGGGAAAGGGCAAGCGCGTACCCATCTTGTTCCGCATAACTCCCGGCGTGGACAGCCACACGCACGAGTACGTCTCCACGGGCAAGCTCGACTCAAAGTTCGGCATTCCCCTCGACCCCTCCGTGCGCCAGGCCTACGTCGGACGCGCCCTTTCCATGAAGGGCGTGGAGCTCAAGGGCTTCCATTTCCACGTCGGCTCCCAGCTCCACGAGAACGACTCGCACCTCAAGGCCGTGCGCGTGGTCCTGGACCTCATGAAGGAGGTCAAGGAGGCCTACGGCTTCTCCGCGACGGACCTGAACCTCGGCGGCGGCTTCGGCGTCCGCTACACCAAGGCGGACAGCCCCAAGGGCCTCGCCGACTTCACCGACCCGATGATGGCCGCCGTCACCGAAGGCTGCCGCGAACGCGGCCTCGAGATGCCGCGCGTCGTCATCGAACCGGGCCGCTGGCTCGTCGGCGAGGCCGGCATCACGCTCTACACGGTGAGCTCGGTGAAGGAGATCCCCGGCATCAAGACCTACGTCGCGGTCGACGGCGGCATGCCGGACAACCCGCGGCCGGCCCTCTACGGCGCGAAGTACGAGGCCGTCGTGGCCGACCGCCCCGACGCGCAACCGACCACGGTCGTGACGGTGGCCGGCAAGTGCTGCGAGACCGGCGACATCCTCATCCGGGACATCGCCCTGCCCGCCCCCGCGCGCGGCGACATTCTCGCGGTCTTCACCACGGGCGCCTACTGCCACTCGATGGCCAGCAACTACAACCGCCTGCCGCGGCCGGCCGTCGTGATGGTGCGCGAGGGAACGGACCGCGTCTCCGTCCGCCGCGAGACCTACGAGGATCTCGTGGCGAGGGAACTCCCGTGAGCGCGCGCGAAGGCGCGGCCGGCGCGGCCGCGGAGGCCAAGGCCTTCCACGAGAGCCTCGTCGTCATCGACGGCCATTGCGACACCGCCCTCGACCTCGTCGGCGGACAGTGGTCCGGCGGCGGCGACGACGGCGAGCCCCGCGACTTCCTGGAGCGGAGCGCCCGGGGCCACGTGGACCTGCCGCGCCTCCTCGAGGCGGGCGTCACCTGCCAGACCATGGCCCTCTTCACCGACACGAAGCGCGTGGCCGAGGCGCGGTCCTGGACCTGGCGCCTCCTGGAGGCCGTGGAGAAGGCGCGATCGCGAAGCGACGCCTTCGTGCCCGCGCTGGGCGCCGCCGACATCCTGGCGGCCAAGAAGGCGGGCAAGGTGTCCTCCCTCCTCGCGATCGAGGGCGGCGAGGCCATCGGCGGCCCGGAGGGCGGCATCGAGGCCCTCGAGGCCTTTTACGCGCGCGGCGTGCGCCTCATGACCCTGACCTGGAGCCGCCGCAACGCGATCGGACGCGGCGTCACCGTCGAGGGCTCCGACGGCCTCAGCGGATTCGGCCGCGGCGTCGTGGCGAGGATGGAGGCGCTCGGCATGATCGTGGACGCCTCCCACCTCTCGGACGAGGCCCTGGAGGACCTCCTTGAAATCGCGCAACGTCCCGTAGTGGCCTCGCACTCGAACTCCCGCGAGCTCTGCCCGCACCCGCGCAACCTCACCGACCGCCAGGCGGAACGCATCGCCGCGACCGGGGGCCTCGTCGCCCTGACCTTCGCCGGCGTCTTCCTCGACCCCGATCCGGCCAAGGTCTCGATGGAGCGCTTCCTCGAGCACCTCGA
>JAEUJG010000353.1 GCA_016794765.1 Spirochaetaceae bacterium
TGCGCTTCAGCCGCTCCCACTCCGGCCCCGGCGGCCGCGACGCCGGCCGCGGCGACCGTGGTCCCCGGCGGGACGGCGGCCGCGATTCCGGCAGGGGCCGCGACGGCGCCTACGCCGGCCGCGACGGCCACCGCGGCGACCGCGGCCCGCGCCGCGAGGGTTCCCACGCCCCCGACCGCTCCCGCTCCGAGGACCGTTCCCGCTCCGGCGAGCGCGTGCGCGCGCCGGGCAGGCCCGAGCGCGCCGGCGCGGACAGCGTCGGCAACGGCGCGAACGACGCCAATCTCTACGCCCTCTCCGCCGAGGAGCGCATGAAGCTCTACAAGGAGCGCTACGCCGGGGCCGAAGGCCAGTCCGGCGGCGCTCCCGCCGGCGACCGCCGCCCCCGCGGCGATGGCAACCGCCCCCGCCAGGGCGAGGGCCGCGGTCCCCAGGGCGGCCAGCGCGGTCCGCGCCGCGAAGGCGAGCGTTCCGGTCCCGCCGGCGGCAGGCCCGCGCCCCGGCAGGGTGCCGGAGCCCCGCAGGGCGAGCGCCGCCACGCGCCGAACAGCACCCCCAAGGAGAAGGCCCGGAAGCCAGCCCCCCACGGCTCCGACCGCGCCCCCCACTCAAGCGCCTCTCCCATCGCGGCCAAGCCCGCCGCGGCCAAAAAGCCCGGCCTCCTCGACAAGCTCAAGGGGCTTTTCGGCGGCAAGAAGCGCGGGGAGTAAGCCGCGGAGTCTTACGGGCCCTTCCCGGCCCCGCGTCGATCGACGCACGACCAAGGCCGCCCCGCGACAACGCGGGGCGGCCTTTTTTGTCGGCGCGCGGCCGGTGGGATCCGCTAGAACTTGAAGGAGCCGCCGAGCTTGAAGGCGACGCCTTCGAGCAGGGCCTTTGCGTTCGGCAGGGACAGGGTCTCCAGCGAAGCTGCCGCGCCCGTGACGCGGTAGATCTCCCCTGAGAGGGGCGCCGGCTGTCGGATCGAGCGCCACTCGGCCCCGAGGACGACGGAAACCTGGGCTATGGTTATGCCGATCGCGCCGCCGGCGAGGTAGCCGTAGCCGATTTTCTTCCCGATACCAAGGCTTTTGATGGCCACGGTTTCTCCGGCGCCGGCCAGCCCGGCGGCAAGTTCCTGCCCCGAGGACTCGAGTCTGAAGGCGTAGGATCCCGCGGCCGCCGCGTGGGCCTGGATGAAAAAGCCGGCGCCGAGAGGGAGCTTGGCCTGGAGGCCCACGTAGGGCATGAGGATGTCGCCATGGAGGGCCGCCTTGCCGTTGTCCGTGAATGCGGCGTCCTCAAGGCGCCAACCGTCGGCGCCATGGTAGACAAAACCCATGGGGACGCTCAACGTCGAGCCGAGGCCGATGGAAGTGGAAAGCCCCTGCTCGAAGGCGATGGAACCCGAACCGTTCCGGATCAAGGTTGAAGGAACAAAAACGGAAATCCCGGCTCCCGCCTCCTGTGCTGCGGCAGGCATGACGCACAAGCCGGCCAAGCCGGCCAAGCCGAGGGCCAAGCCCTTCATAAGGCGTGTTGTTTTCATCGATCGCTCCTTGTTCGCGGTCTTGTCCGTCGTGGGCCGTTCCACAAAACAAGTATAGGGCATGGGACAAGGCGATGCATTCTTTCCGCGGCCGGCGGGTCCTGAGCGCCGCCTAGGCGAGCTTGCCGACGAGGCGGCCGAGCCGCGCGAGGTCCTTGTGGAGGCGCTCGGACCAGACGGCCGCGTTGAGGCGGATGTAGTCGCGGTGCTTGTGCGAGGGCGAGAAGATGTAGCCCGGCGCGATGGCGATGCGCGCGGCGATCGCCTCGCGATAGAGCTCCAGGGAATCGATGCCCGAGGGCAGGCGCACCCAGAGGAGGTAGCCGCCCTCCGGCTCCGAGACGCGGGTGCCTTCGGGGAAATACTCCTCGATCGCACGGGACATTTCCGCCGTCTTCCGCGCGTAGGCCTTCCGGATCTTGCGGAGGTGGAGGTCGTAGCCGCCCGATTCGAGGTAGCGCGCGATCGTGAGCTGGGGCAGGACGGAGGTGCCGGAGTTGATGGCTATCTTTAGCTTGAGCATGTCGGGAAAACGCCTGCCCGCGGCCACCCAGCCGATCCGGTAGCCCGGGGAAATGTCCTTGGAGAAGGAGGAGCAGAGGATGACCGAACCCTCCTCGTCGAAGGAGCGCGCCACCGGGGGCCGCCACTCGCCGAAATAGAGCTCTCCGTAGATGTCGTTCTCGATGAGGGGGATGCCCTTGGCGGCGAGCATCTCGACGAGGCGTTTTTTCGACGCGTCGGGCATGAGGCTGCCGAGGGGATTCGAGAAATTCGGGATCGCGAAGACCGCCTTCACCGGATGGTTCTCGAGGGCGAACTCCAGGGCCTCGAGGGAGAGGCCGGTGCCGGGGTTGGAGGGGATCTCCAGGGCGCGGAGGCCCAGGGCTTCGAGGAGGAGAAGGAAGCCGAAGTAGGTCGGCGACTCGATGGCGACGAGGTCGCCGGGTTTGCAGAGGGTCTGGAGGACGAGGGCCATCGCCTCCGTGCAGCCGGCCGTGATGAGGACCTCGTCGGGACGCAGGGGACAGCCGGCGGCGAAGGCGCGTTGGGCGATCTGCACGCGGAGCTCCTCGCAGCCCTCGGGTTGGACCGAGGTGTCCACGGAGAAGCGGTCCTCCCGCGCCAGCTCGGCGAGGATGCGGTTGAGGCGCGAGGTCGGCAGGAGCTCCGGGTCCGGGGAGGCGGCGCCGAACTTGGCGACGTCGGGATCCTGGGTGTCGCGGAAGAGCTCGAGGGAGAGCTCGTCGATGCTTACGGAGGTCGGCGCCTCCCGCGCCGGCTCGGGATCGGGCTCGAGGTGCCGGGCGCGGGGCTTGGGCTTCACGTAATAGCCGGACTGCGGCCGCGCCTCGATGAGACCCTTCGTCTCGAGGAGACGGTAGGCCTGGATCACCGTGGAAAGGGAGAGGCCCCGGCTTTCGCTCGACTCGCGCAGGGCTGGGAGGCGGCTTCCCTCGGGGAAGGTGCCGGCGAGGATTTGGGCCTCGAGTTCGCGGGCAAAACGCTCGTAGAGCGGCAACTTGCTGTCCATAGGACTCAAATTGTTATGGATCGTGACAAAAAACACAAGACAGTCAAGCAAACTGTATACTAGAAAACAGTACAGTTATCTCTATTTTGCACCAGTACACCTAAGATTTACCCTTACTGTTATGTATATAAAATCGTATTTCTGGCTCTGTTTTGAATTGATCTGTTTTCATATATTGGTATTCAGGTAAGCAAAACGCCAATGACCGTCAATCCAAGGAGGAGCCTATGAACAAGGCCGTCATCAATATCATGGAAGCCGTCAGCCCGATCGATCCCAGCGCCGCCGGCGCCACGAGGATCGCCAAGGGCCAGACCCTCAAGCTGGCCGTCCGCGGCGAGTCGACCCTCGCCTGCGTCGCCGGGCAGCTCTGGGTCACGAAGCGCGGCGAACGCGCCGACTACATCCTCGGCGCCGGCGAGAGCCTCGCGATCGCCGAACCCCTCGTCGTCACCGCCCTCAGCGCCGGCGCCTTCAGCCTCGCCTAGGCTTCCCCGGACTCCCGAAGTACTTCTTCATGGGCTCGAAGTAATAATCGAGCCACCCTTGGCGGTAGTCCTCGCCTTGGCCCGCGGGAATCTCCGTATGGCGTAGGCTGAGGAGCGTCCCGCTCCCCGACGCCTCAAAACGCAGTTCAAGGCGCGAGTCCGGGGCACCCGCCGGGAAGTCAGTTGTCCTCCATGCTTGGACGATGCGGGCGCCTGGTTCGAGCTCCAGCGTCCTTCCTGAAATGTAGCCTTCCCCGGCGCTGAAAGCGCCGCCGACTTCCGGCTCGACCGAGGCCGGAGAGCCCGTGAAGGCCCCGTGCTTTTCCCCGTCGAGCCAGGCCTCGTAGAGCGCCTTCGGTTCGACGGGCAAGGTCGTCGACAATTGCAGGCTTTCGCTCATGGTGCCCCCATGCCTCAAGTCCAAGGCTTTCCTTCGGTTCCGCGCAAAGCCCGGGGCGCCGCGCCGCAAGCCGGCCCGACCCGCGCTCCGCCGTGGCGCGGCCCGCGCGGAGTCGCGCCGCGGCCGTCGCGCCGCCTAGGTCGCCGGGGCTATCCGCCGGTCCCAGCGGTCAACGCCGAGAGCGGCCAGGGCCCAACAGCCGCAGAGGGCGGCCGTGGCGAGCCAGAGGACCGGCATGCCTGCTCCGTTCGCGACGGGCCCCGCGACGAGGGGGCCGACCGTCCAGCCGGCGGAGTAGAACACGCCCATGAAGGACTGGAAGGAGGCCCGCCAGTTCGCGGGCGAGTGTTTGGCCAGGAAGACGCCCATGTTGATGGAGGAGACGATCTCTCCGATGGTCCAGACCGCGGTGGAGACGGCGAAGCCGGCCTTGCCGAGGGGCAGGGCGAGCATGCCGAAGCCGACGACGTAGAAGGCTCCCGAATAGGCCATGCAGGCGAGGGGCGTCCGGGAGCGGAGGAGCCGCGCCAGGGGTATGGACAGGACGATGACGATGAGCGCGTTGAGCGACATGAGGTAGCCCATGAAACGCGGGCCGCCCTCTCCCAGGGCCTCCGAGATCCGCAAGGGGAGGCCGAAGCCGGTCTGGCAGTACGTCAGGCTGGAGAGGAAGGCGAGGCCCGCGAAGGCGAGGAGGATGGGGCGCGCGACGAAGGCCGCGACGGCGCCGCGCTCGTCGTGCCTTTCGAGCGAGGTCTCCGCCCTGGCCGCAGCCGGCATCCGCACGCCGCGGGCGATGAGGAGGACGGAGAGGAAGGTGCTGATCGCGTCGCCGCGGAAGAGCCAGGCCAGGCTGTGGTCGAAGAGGAAGGCCGCGACGAGGGGGCCCGTCGCAACGCCGACGTTGATCGACCAGTACTGGAGGCCGAAGACCTCCTTCCGCTTGCCGGCCGGCGCGAGGTCGGTGAGCACCGCGCCGATGAGGGGCCGGGCGCCGCCGCGGAAGAGGCTGCCCGCGACGATGAGCCAGGGCGCCCAGGCGTGGGCGAAGAGGAAGCTCATCGCGAGGTTGACGAGCCCGGCCGCCCCCTGGCAGATGAGGAGGGCGCGCTTGCGCCCGACCGCGTCGGCGATGCGTCCGGACAGGAGGGAGCCCGCCATGGAAGCGGCGAAGACCATGGAGACCGTGGCGCCGGTCCGCGCCGGATCGAGGCCGAGAACTCGCGAGAGGTAGAGCGCCAGGAAGGCCCCGACGAAGTCGCCGAAGCGGTTGATCATGGTCGCGAAGAACATCGACCAGAGCGAAGGGCCGAGTCCCTTGTAGGGCGCGACCAGGCGGGAAAGGGGAGAGGCCCCGGCCGCCCCCGCGGACGAACCCGAGTCGGTTGTTTGCATGGCCGGATTCTAGCCGAAACCCGCCGCTGGCGGGAAGCGCCTTGTCCGCGTCGGGGACCCGGCCTATACTGGCGGAATGCGCTTCGAGCCCAGGATGGAAAACCGCCGCGCGACCGCCGCCCCTTCGGCCATCCTCCTCGTGGAGGACGAGGCGATCATCGCCCTGGCGGAATCGCGCATCCTTTCCCGTCGGGGCTATTCGGTGCTCGTGGCCGCTTCGGGCGAAAAGGCCGTCGAACTGGTCCGCGGCGGGGCGCCGGTCGACCTCGTCCTCATGGACATAGACCTGGGCGGCGGCATGGACGGCACCGAGGCGGCCCGCCACATCCTCGGGCTCCGCGACCTCCCCCTCGTGTTCCTCTCCTCGCACACGGAATCCGAGATCGTCGAGAAGACCGAAGGCATCACCTCCTACGGCTACATCGTCAAGAACTCCGGCGAGACGGTCCTCCTCGCCTCCATCAAGATGGCGTTCCGCCTCTTCGCCGCGCGATCGGAGCTCCGCGACCGCGAGGAGCATTACCGCTCCCTGTTCGAGAACGCCGTGGGCCCGGTCTGGATCGAGGATTTTTCCGCCTTCAAGCGCCGCGTCGGGGAGCTCCGCGACGCGGGTCTGGGCGATTTCCGCGCCTGGCTGGCGGCGAATCCCACCGAGCTGTTCGAGTTGGCCGAGTTGGTCAGGATCGTCGACATCAACGAGGCCGGCCGGGTCTCCCTCGGGCTCGCCGCCGACGAGCCTTGGCCCCGGACCCTGCGCTCCTTCCTCGGGCCCGAAGCCAGAAGCTTCCTCGGCGAGGAGTTCTGCGTCCTGGCGGAAGGCGGAACGACCTTCGAGACCGAGGTTCGCATCGAGCAGCCTGGCGCCGATCCGGGCGTCCTTTTCCTCAGCCTCAAGGTCATTCCCGGCTACGAAAAGGACCTGTCGCGGGTCCATGTCCTCCTCCACGACCTGAGCGCGGTCCGGCGGACCGAGCTGGCCTTGAAACGGAGCGAGAGCCGGAACGCCGCCCTGCTCGAGGCGATTCCGGACCTAATGTTCGCCTTCTCCAAGGAAGGGGTCATAATCGACTGCCGGACCCCCGACCCCGCCCTTCTCCTCGCGCCTCCGGCGGAGCTCGTGGGCAAGCATCTATCCAGCATCCTGCCCGCCGACATCGCCGAGCTCACCCTCCGGAAGCTTGCTTCCGTGCTGGGGAGCGGCCGGCCGGAGATCTACGACTATCGGCTCGAACTTGACCGGCGGCGCCGTTTCGAAAGCCGCCTTGTCCCGATGGGCGCCGACGCCTGTCTCGCGATCGTGCGGGAAATCGAGGATTGAGTCCCCCTCCGGGCTTATCGAAAGCAAAAGGCCCGCCTTTCGGCGAGCCTTTTTGCTTTCTGCCCGGAGGGGGACTCGCCCTACAGTCGCAACCATCCATGGTTGCTCCTTCCGGGCCGCCTCGGGCGCTCTCGGCGCATCCTGCGCCTCGCGCTCGACGACTCGCGACGCGCCCTCGGTTCGAATCCTCCTCCGGGGCCCAAAAGGAAAAGCCGCGCGAAAATGCGCGGCTTTTCCTTTGCCCGGAGGGGGACTCGGCTTTCGGCCTTCGGCTTCCTGCCTCAGGCCTCCAGCCCGGCTCCGCGTGCTGGCGGCGGACATCCTGTCCGCCTTCCTT
>JAEUJG010000407.1 GCA_016794765.1 Spirochaetaceae bacterium
GGCTTCGTGAAGCCGACGGCCGGCCACGTCTTCCTGGACGGCGTGGACATCGGCCGCCTGCCGATGTACCAGCGGGCGCGGCTCGGCATCGCCTACCTCCCCCAGGAGCCTTCCGTCTTCCGGAAGCTCACGGTCGAGAAGAACATCCTGGCGGTCCTGGAGACGCGCGCGGACCTGGACGCGCCGGGCCGCCGGCGCCGGCTGGAGGAGCTCCTCTGCGAATTCGGCATCGAGACGATCGCGAGGCAGCCGGCCTATACCCTCTCGGGCGGCGAGCGCCGGCGCACGGAGATCGCCCGCGCCCTGGCGATCGAGCCCAAGTTCCTCCTCCTCGACGAACCCTTCGCCGGCATCGACCCGATCGCCGTCCACGAGATCAAGACCATCATCCGGCGGCTCTCCGCGGCGGGCATCGGCGTCCTCATCACCGACCACAACGTCCGCGACACTCTCGACATCACCCACCGGGCCCATGTGATCAACGTGGGCCGGATCGTCGTTTCCGGCGACCGCGACACGGTCCTGGCGAGCGAGGTGGCCCGGAAGATCTATCTCGGGGAGGCGTTTCGGATGTGAATCGCCGCCAATGACGAGCGAGACGGTTGACCTTTTTTTCTCGATAACCTAAAATACCGCGACTTTTCGAGGATCGCCCGCTCCTGTGGCGATCGCACCCCACCGCCGCGCCTCGTGCGCGCCTCGCTCGATTTGCATTCGAGTTGACGGCGCCGGGGCGCCATGCTACATTCAGCGTATCCCTTCGGGATTTCCTATCATCACCATTCTTTACGGAAGACAGATGCGTTATTTCGACACTCATGCCCACATCGGGCTCATCTTCGATGACCCGATCGAACAGCTTTTAGTTTGCCAACAGGCCAAGCAGGCCGGCGTCGCGAAGATCGTGAGCATCTGCAACAGCCTCATCGATTTCCGTACCGTCTACGAAAGCCTCAAAACCTGCGACCACGTGTACCACGCCGTGGGCGTCTCCCCCTCCGAGGTCCAGAACCCCGGCAAGGATTGGCACAAGACCATCGAGGACTCGGCCAAGCTCCCCCGCGTCGTCGCCCTGGGCGAGATCGGCCTCGACTACTTCCACAAGTACGGCGACCGCAAGGGCCAGATCGAGCTCTTCATCGACCAGCTCGAGCTCGCGGCGCGCCTCGACCTCCCGGTGATCATCCACAACCGCGAGGCGGGCAAGGACGTCCTGGACATCCTCCGCGACCGCCTGCCGCCGGCCGGCGGCGTCATGCATTGCTATTCCGAGGACGCGGAGTACGCCGAGCGCGCGCTGGACCTGAACCTGTTCTTCTCCTTCGCGGGCAACCTCACCTACCGGAACGCGCGGAACCTCCACGAGACCGTGCGGGTCCTGCCGCTCGACCGCATCCTAGTCGAGAGCGAGGCGCCCTTCATGGTGCCCGCGGATTTCCGCGGCAAGCGCAACAAGCCCGAGTACCTGCCCTCCACCGCGGCCTTCCTGGCGGAGATCCTGGAAATGGATCCCGAGGAGGTGGCCGAGGCCGTGTACCAGAACGCCTGCCGCTTCTTCCGCGTCCAGCCGTAACGCATAACCGATCAAGCACCGGGACGCGGAGGCACGGGGTTTCACGGAGACGAGAGGGGAGGAAGTCCGGGAGAAGGCAGGGGCAAGTGGAATGAAAGTCCCCGTATTTGTCGCTTTTCCGGCCTTTCTTTCCGGTCTTCCTCCGTGGTCCTCTCTTCCTCCGCGGCTCCGTGGCGAATCGCCGGGGACCAATCCACCATGACCAACCACCATCATCCCGTCGTCGTCGGCGGCGTCGAGCTGCCGGGAAACCTCTTCCTGGCGCCGGTCGCCGGCTACTCCGACGCGGCCTTCCGTTCCGTCTGCGTCGACGAGGGCGCGGATCTCTGCTACACCGAGATGGTCAGCGCGGAGGCGCTGACGCGCGGCTCCGGCAAGACGACCGAGCTCATGGCGCGGGCCGAGAACGAGACGCGATATGCGATCCAGCTTTTCGGCTCCAAGCCGGAGGTGCTGTCGAGGGCGGCGGCCATGGTCCTGCCCTACGGCCCCGCGCTGGTGGACCTCAATTGCGGCTGTCCCGTCCCGAAGATCATCAAGTCCGGCGCGGGCTCGGCCTTGGTGCGGAATCCCGGCCTGGTGCGCGAGATCGTCGCGGCGATGGCGGCGGTCCTCGGGCCGGCCGGCGTGCCGGTGACGGTGAAGATCCGCTCGGGCTGGGACGAGGGGAGCCGCAACTTCATGGACGTGGCCGCGGCGGCGGTCGAGGGCGGCGCCGCGGCGGTGACCCTCCACGCGCGCACCCGCGCGATGGGCTACTCGGGGACGGCGGCCTGGCCGGAGATCGGCCGGCTCGCGGCGGCCCTGGCCGTACCCGTCTTCGGCTCCGGCGACGTGTTCTCGGGCGAGGCGGCGCGCCGCATGCTGGAGGAGACGGGCTGCGCCGGCGTCATGGTCGCGCGCGGCGCCATGGGCAATCCCTTCATCTTCCGCGAGGCGCGGGCCCTCCTGGAGGGGAAGAGCGCCCCGGTCGTCGATGTCGCGCATCGAGCGGCGACGGCCCGGCGCCACCTCCTCCTCTCCGCGCGCTTCCTCGGGGAGCGCACGGCCTGCGTGGAATTCCGCAAGCAGTTCTGCTCCTACACGAAGGGCACGGCGGCCGGGGCGGCCCTCAGGGCCGACGCGGTGCGCTCCTCCACGGTGGAGGAGTTCGAGGCCCTGATCGGGCGCTGGGTGGCCGCGGCCGCGGGTTAGGCCGCGGAGCCCCGGGGAGCCCGGGACACAAAAAGAGGCCGCCGGGATCCACGTCCCGGCGGCCTCTCGCGTTTCCCGGCTGTCGGGGCTCAGCGGGTCTTGACGCGAATACCGGCGGCGGGGACGATGTGGATGTTCTTCTGGAAGTACTGGGAGCCGCCGATGAGGGCGAACATGCCATAGGTGGCCCTGCACGAGGCGGTCAGCGCCACTCCCTCGGCGAGGGGAACGCCGAGGCCGAGGGAAAGGCCCGGGCCGGCCGTCATGATCGCGACGGAACTCTTGGTGTAGTCGACGGGGGAGAGCAGTTCCTCGCTGACGCCAAGGCCGGCCGCCAAGGTCAGGTCCACGGCCCCGAGCTTTTGCATGCCGCCGAGGCCGAAGAGGAAGTTGGCCGAAAGCTTGGTGGAGTAGGCGTTGGGATCGGCGGCGACGGAGAGGGTGCCGACCGTCACCTTGATGCCCGTGGGCAGGCCGAGGGAGACGGCGGAGTACAAGCCGAAGCTCTCGCCCATGAAGGCTTCCACGTTCAGGGCGAAGGACTTGATTTGCGTCGTGGCCACCGAGGCGCCGTTCTGTTCGGTGATGGTGTCGGTGCCGATCGCGGCGCCGAAGGTGGCGTACTGGGCGGCGAAGGACTGGGAAGCGAACAGGGCGGCGATGGAAACGAGCAGGAAGAGCTTTTTCGTGCGCAAGGGAACCCTCCATTTTTTTGGTACCGGTACCCTAACGAGCAGGCTGTCGCGTGTCAATCGATAAAAAACCCGCCAACGCCCGGTCGTGTCAGTCCCCGCGGCGCTTCAGGTACTCCGCCAGGCGGGCGGACAGGTCCTGGCCCGGGGCGGCCTTGGCGCCGGCGGGGCGGGCGGTCGCCTCGAGGAGCCAGGGCGCGACGACGTTGTCCCGCAGGGCGGGCCAGTCGCTCGGCAGGATGGCCGGCGCGGCGAGGCCGTCGGCGGGCGGCAGGTGGCCGACGAGGGCGGGGTAGTAGAGCGGAAAGACCTTCTCGTTGACCGCGCGGACGGCGGAGAAGCCTTCGGCGATGCCGAAGGAGCCCTCCGACGCCCGGGTCTTGCGCGCGCTTTCGAGCATGGCACGCTGGCTTTCCTCCTGGTAGAACCACTTGAGGAAGGCCTCGGCCGCCGGCTTGGACTTGCCGGCGCGGGGCATGGCCGCGAAGACGAGGTCTTCGCGGACCGGTATGGAGCCGCCTTCGGCGAACCAGCGGAAATCGAGGGGCGCCCGCTTTTCCTCCGGCACGAGGAAGAAGTCCGAGCCGCGCATGTAGGCGAAGAGGGCGCGGCCCTCGCCGACGAACTTGTAGGCCGGCGTGTAGAGATACTTGAACTGGAAGTCCTCCTCGTGGACCGCGGAACCGTTCGCCGTCTTGGACCAATCGACGATCCGCTGGACGGCGGCCGCGAGGCCCGATTCGCTCCAGGAGAGGGGGCGCCCCTCCTTGAAGCCGGCGCCGACCGCGCGCGCGAGGAGGACGAGGAACTCGGGATCCCAACGCGGGGAGAAGCCCATGCGCACGTAGGACTCGCCCTTCTTCTGGTTGAAGGCCGCGGCGCCCGCGAGCTCGCCCATGCCGAGGACGAGGTCGCTCGGCGTCTTCACCTGGCCGCCTTCGACGAAGACGACGGCCGGCAGGTCGAAGGAGACGGGGAGGAGGAGCTGGCGTCCTTCTATGTTGCCGAGGGCCAGGAGCTCGGGATAGAAGGCGGCCTGGTTGACGAGGAGTTCGCCGAAGAGGTAGTCGAGGGACTGGAAGCGGTCCCGGACGCCCGAGCTCTTGAGGTAGCGCCCGACGGCGAGGGCGGGCTGGACGCGCGCCTCTCGGAGGGCGACGGCGAGGTCGCCCTTCCACTCGACGTTGACGCGATAGCGGCTTTGCTGGGCGTTGAAGAGCTCGGCGTAGAGGGCGAGCTCGGGCACGTCGGTCCAGATGGGGGCGGGGCCTTCCGCGCCGCGGGTGAGGACGGGGACGAGGAAGGCGGCGAAGGCCGCGAGGACGGCGAAGGCCGCGCCGAGGCCGAGGGCGTACCTGATGCTCCGGTTCATGCCTCTGACGATAGCCCGCGGCGGCGCGGCGGCGCAAGCGGCGCCGCCGGCGCGGTGAGCCGGCCCCCGGGGCGCGGCGCGCGACAAGGGCGGCGACGGCGAATGCCGGGCAACGATTTTGGACATCGCGGCGCCTTCCCCGGTGGCGCAGTCCCCCGCGTTGGGATATACTCTACAGCGCCATGCAACTGAAGAACCCGGACATTCTCGCGGCCATCGAGGCGATCGGCGAGCATTATCGCGGCAACATCTCCAACCGCTTCACGCGGCGCGCCCTTTCCACGATGACCCTGGATCCGGGCAGCTGGAACCTCATCGAAGAGTTCACCGAGAAGCTCGAGAACTACCGCTACCAGGGCTATCACCTGGACGAGCTCTATTCGCAGATCCTGGCGATGGCGCGCTTCGTCTACCAGGCGCGCAAGCAGATCGGGCCGAACCTCAAGTACCTGGCCCAGGCCTCCGGGATCGAGCGGGTTTCCGACGCCGACCGGATCTTCCGCGACATGGCGGTCAACAACTTCGGCTCCAACCTCAAGATCCTCGCGGATCGCCTCAACGAGCTCTACGTCAAGGTCGCGGCCATCGACAAGGAGAGTTGCGGGCAAAAGCAGCCGGTCTACGCGCAGATTCCCGAGCTGCGCGAAATCGGCCGTTACCTCGTGGAATAGCGGTTTTTTGACGTTTTTCGCGCTTGGCCCTCCTTCGACCTTGACAAGGGCCGCGCTTTTCCGTAAAGTGGGGTACCACAACCGCTGGAGCGGTGTCCGAGTGGTTTAAGGTGACGGTCTTGAAAACCGTTGCGCCGAAAGGCGCCGTGGGTTCGAATCCCACTCGCTCCGTAGGTTTGGAACGATTTGGAGAGGTGCGAGAGTGGCCGAATCGGGCTCCCTGCTAAGGAGTTGTACCCCTCAAGGGTACCGGGGGTTCGAATCCCCCCCTCTCCGGATTTTCTCGAGGCAATAGCTCAGCGGGATAGAGCATCAGATTGCGGATCTGAAGGTCGGAGGTTCGAATCCTCTTTGCCTCATTTTCTTTGGAGAGATGCGAGAGCGGTTGAATCGGGCGGTCTCGAAAACCGTTGAACCCGTAAGGGTTCCGGGGGTTCGAATCCCCCTCTCTCCGCCTAATTTATTAATGGTCACAATTCGGAGAGGTGTCCGAGTGGTTTAAGGTCCACGCTTGGAAAGCGTGCGTGCTCACAAGGCACCGGGGGTTCGAATCCCCCCCTCTCCGCAACCTTTTCCCTTCGAGCGTCGGAAGCCAGGCACTGCGCACGTGGAAGCCGCCCAACCCCGCCAGGTCCGGAAGGAAGCAACGGTAAGCGGAACAGACGGTGCCGCAGACCGCCTGGCTTCGGACGCTCGAGGCCCCGCTTTACCGCATCCCCGCTTTACGCTAGTATCCACCACATGCCTTACGAGATTACCGCGGCCAGGAAGCGCCCCCAGGGCTTCGAAGAGCTCGCCGGACAAGACTTCGTATCCGCGACGCTCGAGGCTTCCCTCGCGAGCGCCCGCATCGCCCACGCCTATCTCTTCTCGGGCCCGCGCGGCTGCGGCAAGACGAGCACCGCCCGCATCCTGGCGAAGGCGCTCAACTGCGAGACCGGTCCGACCGCCAAGCCCTGCGGCGTCTGCTCCTCCTGCAAGGCGATCACCGCCGGCTCCTCCCTCGACGTCATCGAGATAGACGGCGCGTCCAACACCTCCGTCGACAACGTGCGCCAGATCAAGGACGAGGTCCTCTTCCCCCCGAACGGCGGCCGCTACAAGGTGTACATCATCGACGAGGTGCACATGCTCTCGATGAGCGCCTTCAACGCCCTCCTCAAGACCATCGAGGAGCCGCCGCCCTACGTCGTCTT
>JAEUJG010000420.1 GCA_016794765.1 Spirochaetaceae bacterium
GCGCCGTCGCGCTAGTGCTTCGGGAAGAACCGCCCGAGGAGGCCCTGGAAGCCGGCGCCGTGACGGGCTTCGTCCTTGCACATCTCGTGGACGGTGTCGTGGATGGCGTCGTAGCCGAGTTCCTTGGCGCGCTTGGCGAGCATGAGCTTGCCGGCGCAGGCGCCCGCCTCCGCGTCGGCGCGGAGCTGGAGGTTTTTCCGCGTGTCGGCGTGGACGACCTCGCCGAGGAGCTCGGCGAAGCGGGAGGCGTGATCGGCCTCCTCGAAGGCGTAGCGGCGGTAGGCCTCGGCGATCTCGGGGTAGCCCTCGCGCTCGGCCTGGCGGCTCATCGCGAGGTACATGCCGACCTCGGTGCACTCGCCCATGAAGTTGTCGCGGAGGCCCTGGACGACCTCGGCGTCGAGGCCCTTGGCCACGCCGATGCGGTGCTCGTCGGCCCAAACACGCTCGCCGGAGACGGTCTTTTCGATGAACTTGGCGCCGGCGGCGCCGCACTGGGGACACTTGGCGGGGGGCTCGGCGCCCTCGTAGACGTAGCCGCAGACGGTGCAGACAAAGGTCTTCATGCTGTACTCCTCTGAAGTTGATATAAAAGTGTAATGATTACAAAGTCATCCTAACATGAAGACTTCGCTGTGGCAAGGGGATGCAAGGCGGAAGCGCGCGGTTTGGCGGAAGCGCCCTTCCCGATGAGCCGGTTCTTCCCGCTTGATCAGGGGCAGAATTACATTTATAGTAATAGTGTCATGCATATACGTTATATCGACGGAAATCGCCTAAAGCGCGCCCTTATCGCCGGCTCCCATCGCCTGATGGATCGGGCAGCCAGGCTCAACGCGATCAACGTGTTTCCGGTGCCCGACGGGGATACCGGCACCAATATGGCGGGAACCGCCCGAACGATGGTCCTGGCCTTGCAAGGCGCGAGCCATCCCGGGGTAGGGGCCACGGTCCGGATGGCCGCCGACTCGGCGCTCCGCGGAGCCCGAGGCAACTCCGGCGCCATCCTGGCCCAGTTCCTCCACGGCCTGGCCGAGGAGCTCAAGGACGAGGCCCGCGTCACGACGCGGCGCTTCGCCGCCGCCGCCCGGGCCGCCGCCCACCGCACCTACCAGGCGCTCTCCCAGCCCCGCGAGGGCACCATCCTCACGGTCCTCAAGGACTGGGCCGAGGCGACGCACCGGCTCGCCGAGCGCACGGACGACTTCCTCGTCCTCCTCCGCGGCGCCCTCGAGGAGGCCCGCGCCTCGCTCGCGCGCACGACGGAGCTCCTGCCCGAACTCAAGAAATCCGGCCTGCCGGACGCGGGCGCCGAAGGTGTCGTCCACATCCTCGAGGGCATCATGGCCTTCATCCACCGGGGCCGCATCCGCGACCTGGCGCGCTCCCGCGGCGCCGGGCGGGCCGAGGCGGGCGACGCGGCCGACGCCGCCTCCCGGGAGACCGGCGCCGACGGCCTCGCCGAGGCCGACCTCGAGGGCGGCGCCTTCGAGCACGGCGAAAGCGCCTTCCGCTACTGCACCGAATGCATGGCCCTCGGCGAAGGCATGGACCTCGGCGCCCTGCGGAAGGGCCTCGAGGCGCTCGGGGACTCGGTCGTCGTCGCCGGCTCGCCCTCCCTCGCGAAGATCCACCTCCACACCGACGAGCCGACCAAGGCCTTCCGCCTCATCGAAAGCCACGGCGAGATCGAGGGGCAGAAGGTGGACGACATGGAGCTCCAGCGCCGCCTCTCGGCGCGGCCCCGCGCCGCCGCCGCCCTCCTCGCCGATTCCGCCTGCGATCTCCCCGGAGGGCTCGGCCTCGAGCTCCTGGTCGAACGGGTGCCCGTCCGCGTCGAGCTCGGCGGCAAGGGCTACCTGGACCGCGACGGCCTGTCGGCCGACGAGTTCTACGCCATGCTCCGCGCGAATCCGCGCCTTGCGACTTCGACCTCCCAGCCGGCGCCGGCCGCCTTCCAGCGCAAGTTCGACCTCCTTCTCGACAACGCGGACGAGGCCGTCTACGTGGGCCTTTCCGCCGCGCTTTCCGGCACCCTGGAGGCGGGGAGCCGCGCC
>JAEUJG010000422.1 GCA_016794765.1 Spirochaetaceae bacterium
AGGCGCACGCCCGCCTCCCGCATCGCCAGGGCGGGCGCGACGGGGCGTCCACCCTTCGCGTTCGAGGCGGGGCAGTGGGCGACGGCGACCCCTCGCCGCCCGAGGAGGCCGGCGTCCTCCCCGTCGACGTAGATCGCGTGCACGGCCAGGAGGCCAGGCCAGAGGAGACCGATCGAGTCGAGGTAGCGCGCGACGGAGCCGTGCGAGGCCTTGAAGCGCTCCGCCTCGTCGGCCATCTCCGCGAAGTGCAGCATGAGGGGACTGCCGAGCCGCTCCGCCTCTCCGCGGAGGAGGACGAGGCGCCCGGCGTCGACCGTGTAGGTCGCGTGCGGGGCGAAGCAGGGCGTGACGAGAGCGTCGCCCTTCCAGTCCGCGGCGAAGCGGCGCGCCTTTTCAATGCCGCCGTAGGGCTCCGGCGCGTCGGGCGCGGGAAAGTCGACCACCGTCTCGCCGAGGAGGGCGCGGAGCCCGGCTTCCTTGGCGGCGCGCGCGACCTCCTCCTCGAAGTAGTACATGTCTGCGAAGGTCGTGGTGCCGGACTTGGCCATCTCCGCTAGGCAGAAGCGCGAACCGCGGTACACGAGGTCGGCGTCGACGAGGCGCTTTTCCATCGGGAAGATGTAGCGGGCCAGGCGGTCTCGCACGTCCTCGCCGGCGCCCTTGAAGGCGGCCATCGCGACGTGCGTGTGCGTGTTCACGAAGCCGGGGATGACGAGCTTGCCCGCGCCGTCGATCCTGCGCCGCGGCTCCCAGGCGCGCGCCGCGGCGCCGCCCGAGGAGCCGACGCCGACGATGCGGCCGCCGTCGATCGCGACGTGGCCCGGATCGAAGATCCGCCACTCGGGGTCGACCGTGACGACGGCCGCCCCATCCACGAGGATGTCGCAGGTCATGCGCCGCCCTTTCCAGCCGGGGCGGCGGCCGCCGCGGCCCGGTCCGCCCGCGCGAACAGGGCGCGCTTGCGGGCCGACTCGCGCCGGTCGCGGATGAGGGTGACGACGATGAAGCCGAGGATGGTCACCGCGTAGGGCAGGGCCTGGATGAGCTCGGGCGGAAGCCCTACGTTCTGCAGGAAGGTCGCGAGCGCGTCCGTGAGGCCGAAGATCAGGGCCGCGAAGATCGAGCCCACGGCCGTGCCGCCGGCGACGACCTGCGCCGCGTTCGCGACGTAGCCGCGGCCCGCCGCGATGCCGGAGGTGAAGTTGGAGGTGTAGCCCATCGAGAGGAAGCAGCCGGCCAGGCCCGCGAGGACGCCCGAGGCGGTGAGGGCGAAGAACTTGACGCGGTCCGGCGAAATGCCGGCGGAGCGCGCCGCCTCGAGGTTCTCTCCCGTGGCCCTGATGCGCCGGCCGATCGTGAACTTGTTCAGGACGAGGTGGACCACGACGACCGCGAGGATCGCGAGATAGACGACGATGTTCTGGCCCGAGACCACGCCGCCGAGCCAGGGGATGTCGGACAGGTAGGGCAGCTTGAGGAAGGGCAGGGTCTTGCTCGCGAGGCTCGAGGAGATGCCCTTGTCGCCGGTGAGCGAGAAGAGGACGAAGACCGTGCCGCCGTGGGCGACGAGGTTCAGGGCCACGCCGCAGAGCACGGCGTTGGCGTCCAGCTTGATCGCGAAGGCCCAGAGGATCCAGCACACGACGACGGCGGCCAGGATGCCGCAGAGGAGGCCGAACCAGGCCGAACCCGAGGCGGCGCTCGCGATGACGCCGACGAGGGCCGCCCAGAGCATGGCGCCCTCCAGGGCCATGTTGCTGATGCCCGCCTGCTCGGTGACGACCGCGCCCAGGGTGACGAGGAGGATGGGCGCCGTGGAGCGGAGCACGATGAACCAATAGTTCGAGGAGCCGAAGACTCCGGCGATGAAGTCGATCATTTCGCGGTACCTCCCCCGTTCGCGGCCGCCGAGGCCGGTCCGAAGCCGGAGGCCAGCGCGGCCTTCCTGAGGCGCCGGGCCTTGAAGTAGTTGACGATCTTGTCGGAGGCGAGGATCAGGATGATGAGGCCCTGGAGGAGCGTGATGAACTCGAAGGCGACGTCGCCGCGCCGCGACATGAAGTCGGCGCCGACCCGGAGGTAGGCGAGGAAGAGGGCGGAGAGCGGAACGTACTTCGGGTTCTTGCGCGCGAGCATCGCGACGATGACGCCGTCCCAGGCGTAGGAGGGATTCATCTGCCAGATGAAGGCCTTGTAGAGGCCCGCCATCTCCACCGCGCCGCCGACGCCGCCGATGAAGCCGGAGACGAAGTGCGAGTAGAGGGCGACGGTCGGCACCGAGATGCCGGCGTAGGCGGCGAACTTCGGGTTCGCGCCGATCATCCGGATCTCGTAACCCCACTTCGTCCGGTAGATGAAGAGGGAGACGAGGACGATGAAGACCGCCGCGACGATGAAGCCCCAGTGGAGCTGGGTGTTCGCGACGAGCTTCGGGAGCGCGAAGCTCTTCCTGAAGGGCATCGAGGCCAGGATGGCCTGGTCGCGGTCGCGGAGGAAGTAGAGGATGAAGAAGCTGCCGAGGAAGTAGAAGACGTAGTTGAGCATGAGGGAGGACACGAGCTCGTTCGCGCGCCACTTGATCTTGAGGATCGCGGGCAGGAGGCCGATGAGGCCGCCCACGAGGCCGGAGACGAGCATCGCGACGATCGGGTGCACGACGCCCGGCAGCGCCCAATTGACGCCGATGGCCGTCGCGACGACCGCGCCCATGTAGAAGCAGGAGTCGACGATGAGGGAGAGGTACTTGGACTGGTAGATGATGCAGAGGGCCAGGCCCGTGAAGGTGATGGGCACCATCGCTATCATCGTGTAGTACACGTTGTAGGTGCGCAGGACCGGGCCGAGGAGGAAGTTCTTCGTCGATTGGACCGGATCCTTGCTCACGAGGAAGATGAGCCCGATGCCCGCCGCGATGGAGAACAGGACCGCCAGGAAGGAGACGAGCGCGGGTTCGAGCTTGTCGCGGTCGGTGAAAAAGAGCTTGGCCGCGCCTAGGGGCTTGAGTCGCCGCGGACGACCGGGCTCGGGGATCTTCGCGTCCCTTGCGGCGCTGTCGCTATTCATGGAGGACCCTCCGTATTTCTTCGTCGCCCTGGCGCTTGAGGCCGAGCATGTAGAGGCCGAGCTCCTTGTCGGTCACCCCTTCCGCCACCGGGAAGTAGGCGACGATCCTGCCTTCGCTCATGACGACCAGGCTGTCCGAGAGGGACATGACCTCGGAGAGGTCGGAGGAGACGAGCAATATGGCCTTTCCCGCGTCGCGCATGTCGATGATGCGGCGGTGGAGGAATTCGATGGCGCCGACGTCGACGCCGCGGCTCGGCTGGGAGACGAGTAGGACGTCGGCCTCGGCGGTGAACTCGCGGCCCACGACGACCTTCTGCATGTTGCCGCCCGAGAGGCTGGCGACGGGCTGCCGCTCGGAACCGCAGCGGATGTCGAAGCGCCGGACGATCTCCCGCGAGGCGCCGCTCATCTCCGCGGGGCGCATGAAGCCGCTCCGCTTGGAGAAGGCCGGCTTCGAGTAGCGGTCGGCGAGGAGATTGTCCTCGATGCTCGCGGGCAGGGCCGCGCCGACCGTCATGCGGTCCTCCGCCACGTGGGCGACGCCGGCGCGCCGGACGCGCCGCGGGTTCGTGTTCGTCACCTCGACTCCCTTGACGGCCACGCTTCCGGTGAGCGTGCGGTCGAGCCCGGCGAGGATCCGCACGAGCTCCGACTGGCCGTTGCCGTCGACGCCGACCACGCCGAGCACCTCGCCCGAGCGCAGGGAGAAGGAGACGCGGTCGACCATGGTGACGCCGAAATCGTCGACGTAGGAGAGGTCCCGGGCCTTGAGGAGGACCTCCTTCGGCCGGGCCTTCTCCTTGTCGACGGTGAGCTTCACCTCGCGGCCGACCATCTCGTTGGAGATGGACTGGTGGTCGACTTCGCCGATGTCGTGCGTCGCGATCATGCGGCCGTCGCGCATGACGCTCACGCGGTCGCAGAGCCTGAAGACCTCGCCGAGCTTGTGGCTGATGAAGACGACCGTATGGCCGTGCGCCCGGAGCTCCTTGAGCTCCGTGAAGAGCTCGTCCGTCTCCTGGGGCGTGAGCATGGCGGTCGGCTCGTCGAGGATGAGGACGCGCGCGCCGCGGTACAGGGCCTTGAGGATCTCGAGCTTCTGCCGCATCGACACCGAAACGTCGACGACGCGGGCGCGGGCGTGGACCTTGAGGTTGTACTTCGCGGCGAGATCCTCGGTGATCCGCACCGCCTCCTCCAGGTCGAAGAAGCGGCTGCCCCGGCGCTTGGGCTCCTTCCCGAGGACCAGGTTTTCCGCGAGGCTCAGCGAGGGCACGAGCATGAAGTGCTGGTGCACCATGCCGATGCCGGCGGCTATCGCGTCCTGGGACGATGAAAAGGCGACGGGCTTGCCGTCCAGGAGCAGCTGGCCCGAGGTCGGCGCCTCCGCGCCGTAGAGTTGCTTCACGAGCGTGGACTTGCCCGCGCCGTTCTCCCCGACGAGTCCGAGGATCTCTCCCCGGCGCAGCGAGAAGTCGACGAGCTTGTTCGCGGCCGTGCCGTTCCCGTAGACCTTCGTGAGGGCCCGGGTCTCGAGTATGTTGTCCGACGTATCGACCTCCTGGTTATGGAAAGGCCCGGAGCGGAGCTTGGTCCGTTCCGGGCCTTCGGCGGTCTCCGGCCCGCCGGACGCCGCCGTCCGCGCGGGCCCGAGGGCCTCGGGGACCGCGCTAGTTCTTCGCGGCGTTGACGGCGTCGCGGAGCTTGTTGATCTCGTCGGCGCTCATGGAGAAGGCGGAGGGAATCTTGGCCTTGCCGGCCTTGATGTCGGCGATGACGGCGTCGAGCTGCTTCTGGACGGAGGCGGGGATGGCCTTGTTGA
>JAEUJG010000436.1 GCA_016794765.1 Spirochaetaceae bacterium
GTCTCCAAGGTCGCGCGCACCGCCGACGGCAGCCTCGCGGGCGAAGTTGTCATCCCCGCGGACGCGATGGTCTACGACAGCGCGGCCAAGACCTGGAAGAGCCTCCCGGCGGGCTCCAAGGCCTTCTCCAAGGCGACCTTCACCCTCGTCCCCCACAAGTGGCACCACGGACTCCCCGTCGGCCTCGAGGACTATATGTACGCCTCCGCCTTCCAGCGCGAGTGGGCCACCGAGGACGGGAAGGGCGACAAGTACTTCGACCAGATGTACTCCGAGAACATCGTCTCCCAGCTCAAGTCCCTCCGCGCCCTCCAGCTCAACAAGGACGGCACGATCACCTCCTACGTCGACATCAACTGGCCCCTCGACAAGAACCGCGTCGCCGGCCAGGGCTCGCCGTCCCTCTACACGAACAACGGCCAGTCCAAGGTCTGCGTGCCCTGGGAGATCAACGAGGCGCTGGCCAAGCTCGTCGCCGAAGGCGCCAAGAGCGGCGCGCCCTACAGCTTCTCCGACGACCCGAACCTCGTCGAGGTCGACTGCGTCGCGCCCGCCAACGTCGCGGACATCCGGGCCAAGCTCGAGGAGATGGCCGCCGCCAAGCACGTGCCCGCCTCCATCAGGAAGTGGGTGACGCCCGAGCAGGCCGTCGCGCGCTACCGCGCCTCGATCAAGTTCATCGACAGCTACAAGCACGCCTACATCTCGAACGGCCCCTACTACATCGCGGCCTACGATCCCGCGACGAACTACCTCGAGCTCAAGGCCTTCCGCGATTCCTACCCCTTCAAGGGCGACTACTGGAACAAGCGCTTCCAGACGACGCTCTCCCGGATCGACGACGTCGTCCTCCCGCAGAGCGCCAAGCGCGACGCGGAGCTCGTCGTCGCCGCCAAGGTCGCGGCCGTCGTCTACCCGCAGGCTTCCGCGTCCCCCGCGGACGGCAAATTCAAGGCGACCGTCACCCTCATCTCCCCCGACGGCGTAGAGAAGAGCTACGCGGCGGCCTTCACCAAGGCCGGCGAGTTCGCCGCCAGGATCCCCGCCAAGGACCTCGCGGCCGGCAAGTCCGGCGCCTGGACCGTCATCGTCGAGACCCGCCTCGGCTCCGAGGCGCCCTCGGTCGAGGTGCGGAGCCTCATTCTCCTCTAAGTCCTTAAAGGCGTCCGTCCGGGCGCCAAGCAGCCCTCCCGCGCGGCCTCAAAAGGGCCGCGCGGGCCGGGGCATCGGCTCCCGGGCGGCGCCCGGCCGCCTCCAACCGAACCACGGAACCGGAGATCCCATGTACCAGCGTTATGCGATTCGGAGGATCCTCGACGGGATCCTCGTGTACGCCGTCATCGTCCTGGCCCTCTCGGCCCTCTTCAACTCGGTGGCGGACCGCACCGTGCGCGCCCTCATCGACGAAGAGGTCAGGCAATCGATGTCCAAGATGAAGGGCGTCCGCCCCGAGGACTTCCAGCTCGCCTTCCAGTCGCGCGTCCGCGAACGCGAGCGCGCCTACTGGCTCGACCGCCCCGTCGGCGAGCGCATCGCGCGGAGGACCGTCGCGACCCTGACCTTCGACTTCGGCAAGTCCACCATCGTGAAGTCCTCGGCCGGCAGCCGCGAGGTCGCCGCCATCATCGGCGAGGCCCTGCCGCGGACCCTCCTGCTCTTCACCACCGAGGCCATCCTCGTCGTCACGCTCGGCGTCGCCCTCGGCCTCCGGATGGCCCGGCGGCCCGGCGGCCCCCTCGACCGCGCGACGAGCCTGGCGACCATGATCGTCTACGGCATGCCGAGCTGGTGGGTCGGCATGATCCTCATCATGCTCTTCGTCTACATCGTGCCGGTCTTCCCCTCGGGAGGCCTCCACACCCTGCCGCCCCTCACGGGCTTCGCCCGCCTCCTCGACGTGGCCTGGCACATGGTCCTGCCCCTCGCGACCCTGGTCCTCATCGGCTTCTGGGGCACCGCCCTCGTCGTCAGGAACATCGTCCTCGGCGTCCTGCAGGAGGACTTCGTGATGGCCGCCCGCGCCCGCGGCATCCCCGAGCGCAAGGTCCTGCGCGGCCACACCCTGCGGACCGCCGCGCCGCCCGTCGCCACGATGGCCATCCTCATGCTCGTCGGCTCACTCGGCGGCAACCTCGTCTTCGAAGGCATTTTCTCCTGGCCCGGCCTCGGCAACCTCTACTGGATCGCCCTCCAGCAGATGGACGTGCCCCTCGTGCTCGGCCTCCTCTCCGTCACGACCGGCCTCTACGTCTTCGCCCTCGTACTCCTGGACCTCGCCTACGGATTCCTCGATCCCCGCATCAAGACTGGAGGCGCCGCATGAGCGTCAACCCCGCAACCACCCGCCTCGGCGATTTCTGGACCGAGTTCCGCCGCTCGCCCTCCGGCGTCGTCGGCCTCGTCCTCCTCGTCCTCTTCGCCGCCGTCGCCGTCCTCGGGCCGGCGCTTTCCCCCTATCCGGAAGCCGGCACCTCCTGGCGTTCCATCGAGTACTGGCAGGACGAGCCGGCCAACGCGCCTCCCGCCTGGACCAACCTCTTCGCGCGGGAGAAGGGCGCCGTGAGCGCCAGGCTCGCGGCCGCCGACTCCGCGGCGGAGGAGGGGGAGGGCTACCGCGTCGAACGCGCCTCCTTCGCCTACGACTTCTCCTACGACCGGCCGCCCCTCGACCTCATCCTCCATTTCCGCGTCGACGAACCGGCGCCCGTGTCGGTCGCGATCGAGCGGCCCGACGGCCGCCGCGTCGAACTCGTCAACTCGACCGTCGAGCCCGTCTCCGGCGAGGCGCGCATCTCCCTCGACAAGGAGGCCGGCGCGGCGGTCCTGGACTTCGTCCGCGGCATCGAGCCGCCGGAGGCCCTGGAGCGCCTGGACGGCTCCTCCCTCGAGCCCACGGCCATCCTCTTCGCGGAGGCGGAGCCCGGCCTGACCACGGCGCCGCGGGCCCTCAAGGGAAAGTATCGCATAACCCTCGAGACCATTGTCGTCGACGGCGCCGAGCCGGCTTCCGAGCCGGTTCCGCCCCGGCTCGCCGTCGTCGGTCGCGTGTCGGGCCTCCTCGGCACCGACGCGCAGAAGCGCGACCTCTTTTCCGGCGCCGTCGCGGGCGTCCGCTACGCCCTCCTCATCGGCTTCCTGACCGCCCTCGTATCCGTCGCGGTCGGCGTCGTTTACGGCGCGCTCTCCGCCTACGCGGGCGGCCTCGTCGACGCGGCGATGCAGCGCTTTTTCGAGATCATGTCGAGCATGCCCCTCCTGCCTTTCATGATCGTCCTCTCCGCGATCTTCAAGCCGAGCATCGTCACGATGATCGTCCTTATGGTGCTGTTTTTCTGGACCGGCTCCGTGAAGACCGTCCGCTCGATGGCCCTCCAGATCAAGGAGGAAACCTACATCGAGGCCGCGAAGGCCCTGGGCGCGGGCGGACCGAGGATCCTCTTCCGACACATCGTCCCGATCCTCGTGCCCTATTCCTTCGCCTCCATGGCCCTCGCGGTGCCCGGCGCCATCGTCTACGAGGCGACCGTCTCCCTCCTCGGCCTCGGTGACGCCTCGATCGTCACCTGGGGCCAGATCCTCCACGACGCCCTCTCGGGCGGCGCCGTACTCAACGGCGTCTGGTGGTGGGTCGTGCCGCCGGGACTCCTCATCGCCCTCATGGGCATGACCTTCGCCTTCCTCGGGTTCGCGATGGACAAGATCCTCCACCCGAAGCTCCGCACGAGGTAACGAGAAATGGAACCGATCCTCCAGGTCCAAGACCTGCGCATGCACTACCACACGTCGAAGGGCGCCGTGAAGGCGATAGACGGCATCACCTTCGACATCATGCCCGGCGAGACCCTCGGCCTCGTCGGCGAGTCGGGCTGCGGCAAGACGAGCATGGGTTGCTCCATCCTCCGCATGCCCTCGCCCCCCGGACGCTACGAGGGCGGCAAGGTGATCGTCGCCGGCCGCGACATCCTGCCCCTGCCCGAGAAGGAGATCCGCAAGGACGTCCGCTGGGAAGAGGTCTCCATGGTCTTCCAGGGCGCTATGAACTGCCTCACGCCGGTCTACACGATCGGCCGGCAGATGCTCGAGACCCTCCAGGAGCACCGCGAGATGGAGCCCGGCGAGGCCCGGGCCCTCATCGACGAGTACCTGAAACTCGTCGGCCTCACGCCCGAGGTCGCGCAGCGTTATCCGCACGAGCTCTCGGGCGGCATGAAGCAGCGCGTCGTCATCGCGATGGCGCTCTTCCTGAAGCCGAAGGTCGTCATCCTCGACGAGCCGACGACGGCCCTGGACGTCATCGTCCAGGCCCAGATCATCAATCTGCTCAAGAAGCTCAAGCAGACCTTCGACCTCTCCTTCATCTTCATCACCCACGACCTCGCGCTCGAGGCCGAGGTGGCCGACCGCATCCTCGTCATGTACGCGGGCAAGATCGCCGAGCTCGGCACGAACGAGCAGATCTTCGGCGCCAAGGGCCCCTCGCACCCCTACACGGAGAAGCTCCTGCAGGCGACCCCCCTCCTCCACAAGAAGGTGGAACACCTGCACTTCATCCCGGGGACGCCGCCCGATCTCATCACGCCGCCCAAGGGCTGCCGCTTCAATCCGCGCTGCGAGAAGTGCATGGACAAGTGCCGCGAGGAAGAGCCGCCCCTCGTCGAGATCGAGCCCGGCCACCAGGTGGCCTGCTGGCTCCACGCCAAGAACTAAGGGGGACGGCATGGACAACGACATCATCCTTCGGGTGGAAAACCTCAAGAAGCACTTCCAGCCCCATCTCACCTTCTCCCAGTCGATCACCGGCGCGAAGAAGCGCAAGGTCGTGAAGGCCGTCGACGGCGTCACCTTCGACATCCGGAAGGGCGAGATCTTCGGCCTCATCGGCGAGTCGGGCTCCGGCAAGACCACGACGGGCAAGCTCGTCATGAAGCTCATCGACCCCACCGAGGGCACGATGACCTTCCAGGGCGAGGACGTCACCCACCTCGAGAAGGAGGCCCTCAAGGCCTACCGCCGCAAGGTGCAGATGATCTTCCAGGACCCCTACGCGTCCATGAACCCGCGCTTCAAGATCCGCGACGTGCTCGAGGAGCCCCTCGTGATCCACAAGATCCACGGGGACCGCAACGAGCGCGAGAAGGCCCTCATCAAGGCGCTGACCGAGGTCAAGATGAACCCGCCCGAGGAGTTCCTGGGCCGCTGGCCCCACATGCTCTCCGGCGGCCAGCGCCAGCGCATCGCGACGGCGCGCACCCTCCTCCTCAACCCCGCGATGCTCGTCGCGGACGAGCCGGTCTCCATGATCGACCTTTCGACCCGCGCGGAAATCCTCCACATGATGAAGGACGTCCAGCGGGACCTGGGGCTCACCTACCTCTATATCACGCACGACCTCTCGACGGCGCGCTACTTCACGGACCGCATCGCGGTCATGTACCTGGGGCGCATCGTGGAGATGGGACCGGCGGACATGATCATCGACGACCCGAAGCACCCCTACACGAAGGCGCTGATCGACGCCGTGCCGGAACCCATGTCCGGCAAGGTCGGCGTCATCAAGGAGCTCCCGATCTCCGGCGAGATCCCGAGCCCCGCGAACATTCCCTCCGGCTGCCGCTTCCACACGCGCTGCCCCTATGCCGTCCCCGCCTGCTCCGAGCTCCCCGAGCCCGAGCTCGAGGATTGCGGCGGCGGGCATTTGCACGCTTGTCGGCGGTGGAAGGAAATTTGATAAAACAGGCTCGCGGCGGGCTTTTGTAGACCCGCTTGGGCGGGTCCCGGCAATGGAAAAGGCGCCCCTACCGCTTCGCGGGGGGGCGTCTTTTTCATTGCCACCCGCCGTCCAGCCGGGGCTCCGGAAGCGGTCGCGGGGTTTGATCCACTCCCCCGCCGCGAGCCGCGCGGTGGGCGACGGCACCGCGGGGTGAGGCACCACACGCAGGATGCGGGACTCGCGGTGCGGCACTCGTGCCCTTGCGGATGGCCAGGCTCGCGGCGGGTTTGTATAAACCCGCTTGGGCGGGGCCTGGCAATGGAAAAGACGGCCCTCGCGCTTCGCGCTGGGCCGCCTTCTTCATTGCCACCCGCCGTCCAGCCGGGTCTCCTAAAGCGGTCGCTGGCTTTGATCCACTCCCTCGCCGCGAGCCGCGCGGTGGGCGGCGGCTCCGCGATGTGCATTGCCCGCGCTTCGGTTCCCGATACCTACGCACCAACCTCAGCAAGAAGCGCCAACGCCAGCGTTCCCGCCGCGCAGCGCCGGCTGCCCAATCACACCGAGCAACGCTATCGCCCAGCGCTCCCTCGGTGTGGAGCGGCGTGGTTGGGCAAACCTTGCGGAGCGCCTCGCGGAACGGGTCAGGACGGCGGGTGGCGGGCGCGAAGGGGCCCCGCCGCGAAGCGTGCGGGGAACTTCGCGTCCGCCAGGCCCCGCGCCGTCGCGCTGTCGCGCTCCGGCGGCGACGAAGCT